>CAYMWZ010000001.1:0-44036 GCA_964394385.1 uncultured Nitrospinaceae bacterium
ATGAAGATCCGCGGGCTCCGGCGGCATGGGCCGGTCGCCTTGGCCGGGCCATCCGCGTGTGGATCGAGCGCGCCCTCCCGCCGGGGGCGCTCCTCGCCGGAGGCTCCCTCCTCGTCCTCCTCTTTGGCCTGGACCGCACGGGGGAGTCCTTGCTTCTCATCTTTCTTTGGGCCCTTTTCCTTCAGCGGCTGGTCCTGGGGGGGGTGACGGCACTCCTGGCCCCCGAGGGGCCCTCCTGGCGCCTGCTCCCGGCCTCGGACGGGACGGCGGCCTATCTCTCCCTGTGGAGCCAGCGCTTCGTCCTCGTCTGGGTGTGGGGGGAGGCGCTCGCCCAGGCGGCCGAGGCGCTCGCGTTGGGAGCCGATGCCTCGGCCCTGCTGTCCAACCTCTACCGCTTCATCCTCCTCCTTCAGGCGCTCGTTCTGGTGTCCCAGCAGCGGGATCGCGTCCGCTCGCTCCTCTCCGCCCGCGAGCCCGAGGATGCCGCCGGGGCGGTCCGCTTCGCCATCGCGGCCTGTAACGTCGTCGCCGCCCGCTGGCACTTCGTGGCGATACCTTACCTCATCGCCTTTTTCGCGGTCTGGAGCACCGGCTCCCAGGTGGGCCTCAACTACCTTCTCCGGGCGACCGCCCTGACCGCGCTAGTCCTCGCGGTTGCGGCAGCGCTGAGCCGCCTCGTGCGGCTGGGCACGAAGCGCCTCTTCGCCGTGAGCGAGCGCCTCAAAACTCTCGTTCCCGGAATCGAGGAACGCGCGAACCGCTACACCCCCGTCATCTCCGGGGCGATGCGCGCTCTCATCTGGGTGGGCGCCTTTCTTTTCGTGCTCGACGCGTGGGGCGTGCCCTCGCTGGACATCTTATTCTCAAACGCGGGGATCAGGTTCATCGGTGGCCTTGCGGGCATCGCCATAACGCTGGCCGTGGCGACGGGAGCGATCGAGGCCTGCCGCGCGGCGATCGACCACTTCCTGTCCGGGCGGCGGGACGCGCGGGGGGAGCCCATTTTGCCCACCCCTCAACAGCGGACGCTTCTCCCGCTGGGCTTCTCCGTCGTCAAGTGGGCGGCCATCTCCATCGCGGGGATCATCATCCTCGACAAGCTGGGGGTGAACATCGCGCCCGTTCTGGCGGGGGCGGGGATCCTGGGCCTGGCGGTGGGTTTCGGGGCGCAGTCCCTCGTCAAGGACATCATCACCGGCGTCTTCCTGCTGCTCGAGAACAACATCGCCGTCGGGGATGTCGTGAAGGTGAAGGACATCGGGGGGCTGGTTGAAGGTTTCAACCTGCGCTCGGTCCGCCTGCGCGACTATGACGGCAACGTCCATGTCATTCCCAACGGCGCCATCGACGTCGTGACGAACTACACCAAAGAATACAGCCGCGCGGTGTTCGACATCGGGGTGGCCTACCGGGAGAACGTGGACGAGGTGATCGAGGTGATCCGCCAGGTGGGCGAGGAGATGCGGGCCGAGCCCGAGTGGGCCGACGCGATCCTCGAGCCCGTCGAAATCGCGGGCCTGGACCGCTTCGCCGACTCGGCCGTCGTCATCCGGGGGCGGTTCAAGACCAAGCCCATCAAGCAGTGGTCGGTCAGGCGAGAATTCTTCCGCCGCATCAAGATAGCGTTCGACGAGCGCGGGATCGAGATCCCCTTCCCCTACCGCACCCTCACCTGGGCCGAGCCCAAAAAAACCGAGCCCGGGCCGCTGCCCTCGGCCAGGGGCGAGAGGTCGGAGAACCCCTCGAGCCCGCCCCCAGGACCGCCGCGAGGCGCCTCCGGCTCAGGCCGGGGCTGATCGAGCCTTGGATCTTGATGGTGCCGGAGGGGGGAATCGAACCCCCATGGGCTTGCGCCCGGCGGATTTTGAGTCCGCTGCGTCTACCGTTCCGCCACTCCGGCGGGAAATTTTGTGCGTCGGGCCTGGCCCGGAAGGCTCCGGCCGGGGCCGGGGCACGCTACCTCCCCCCATCGTACTCCGCCCAGTCGGAGGGGACGACCTCCTGGACCTCCACCCGCCAGGCGACCGAGCCCTCGCAGTCCGGGCACAGGACGATGAAGCGCACCTCGATGTCCTCCTCCATCTCGTCGCGAAAGACCTTGAGGCAGTTGCGGCAGTGCACCCGCCTGCATGCCGTGCAGGCGTTCGGCCGGGGATGGCGGAACCGCATCCCGCAGGCGGGGCACTCGTGCGCTTCCACCAAGATTCCTCGGCAAGGGGGCGGGCTGCGCGTCCAGGGCGGGCTGAATCCGCGGGGGCCTAATCGTCGGAGGCTTTGCTCTCGGAGGTTTTGCTCTCCGTCTTCTTTTGCTTCTCGCCGGGCTTCTCCCCGACCGCGCCCTCCCCGTTGGAGGAGGACTCGGCCGCGGCCGGCTTCTTCCCGTTCGCCTTGTAGTCGGAGACGTACCATCCCCCTCCTTTGAGGTGGAAGGCCGAGCGGGAGACCTTCCGCCGAAGCTTCAAGGCGCCGCAGGAGGGGCACTTGCGCAGGGGGCGGTCGGAGGCCTTTTGGATCTTCTCATGTTCTTCGCCGCAAGCGTGGCAAACGTACTCATAAATCGGCACTGGTGCGCTTCCTCCTGGTTTCCTGCAGGCGGTTCCCTCAAACAGCGGTGAGCCAGCTCAGCCGGCTTTCGTCCTCTCCATTCACCACGGCGAAGAAGGCGGCCTGGAGCCGAAGGGTGACGAGGCCTGGCTTGCCCTCGCCGATCGGCCGGCCGTCCACTTCCCGGATGGGCGTCACCTCCGCCGCCGTTCCCGTAAAAAAGGCTTCGTCCGCCGCATACACCTCGTCGCGGGTAATGGGGGAGGTCTCAACCAGCATGCCCTGCTCCCGCGCCAGCTCCATCACCGTGTCCCGCGTCACCCCCCGCAGCACGCCGTGGAGGGGAGGCGTTTTGATGATCCCGTCGCGGACGATGAAGATATTCTCCCCCGAGCCCTGAGCCACGAGGCCCTCGGGATCCAGCATGATCGCCTCATCGTAGCCCGCCCTGACAGCTTCCATCTTGGCCAGCTGGCTGACGGCGTAGTTGCCGGTGGTCTTGGCCTTGGTCATATAGCTGTTCGGATGATGGCTCGTGTAGGAGGACACCTTGACCCGGATCCCATTCTTCAGGCCCTCCTCTCCCAGGTAGGCGCCCCAGCTCCAGACCGCCACCATGCAGCGCACGGGGGCTCCCTTTGGGTTGACGCCCATCGAGCCATATCCCAGCCACACCAGGGGGCGGATGTAGCAGGTTTCCAGTCCGTTGAGGCGCACGGTCTCGAGGATGGCCTCCGTGTAGGTCTTCCGATCGAATGGGATTTCGATGCCCACGATGCGGGCCGAGTCGTAGAGCCGTCGCATATGCTCGTGCAGGCGGAACACCGCAGGCCCTCGCCGGGTCTTGTAGCACCGGATCCCCTCAAAAATCCCGAGGCCATAGTGCAGGCTGTGGGTCAGAACGTGGATCTTTGCCTCATCCCAGGGGACGAATTTCCCGTCTATCCAGATCTTCTCCGTGGCTCCTTTCAAAGCCTTGTCTCCCGTGATGAGAGCAACGCTGCCGAAAATCGGACAACCGGGGAAGTATAATGAGCGCAGCGAGCCATGCGCAAGCCGCCCGCCGCCCCCCTCCGTGAGGGTCGGCCTAGTCCTCGTACACCTCGGGATTGAGCAAGGTCGCGGGGAGCACCCTCTCGCCGCGGATGGCCCGGATCACGTTCTCCGCCGCAAGCCGATTGATGCGCTCTCTAGCCTGGTGCGTCCCTCCCGCCAGGTGAGGGGTGACCACAACATTCGGCAAGAGGAACAGGGGATTGTCCCTGCGGGGGGGCTCCTCCTCGAAGACGTCAATGCCCGCCCCTCCGATCACCCCCTCCCGGAGGGCCTCCACCAACGCGGCCTCGTCGATGACCGCCCCCCGGGCGCAATTCACGATGATGGCGTGGGGCTTCATCATCCGGAAGCGGGCGGCATCGAACAGGTGGCGCGTCTCCGGCGTGAGGCTGCAGTGGATGGAGATCAGGTCGGACTCGCGGGTCAAGGTGTCCAGGTTCACCGGCTCCGCCCCGCCAGCGCGGATCCGATCGGCCGGCACATAAGCATCATAACTCAGGATGCGCCCCTCAAACCCCCGCAGGAGGCGGGCCAGCTCCCGCCCGACGTTGCCGAAGCCCACGATCCCGAAGGTGGCGCCGGTCAGCTCGCTCGCGATTCGCAGCGCATCGCGCCACACGCCCTCCTTGAGCCTCTGCATGGCCTGGGGAATGTGCCGCCCCGCCGCCAGCATGAGCCCGAGGGCCGCCTCCGCCACGGCGACCGCGTTTGCCCCGGGGCAGTTCGTCACGGGAATCTGCCGCCGGGTCGCGGCCGGGATGTCGATGTTCTCCACCCCCACTCCGATCTTGGCGATGATCTTGAGCCGGTGGGCCGCCTCGATGACCCGACCGGTGATTTGCTCCCGCGAGGTGACCAAGATGGCGTCCCATGCCCCGGCATTTCGCGCGAGCTCTTCCTCCGACCACTTGCGGGGGCCGCCCTCGCGGACCTCCCCGTGGGGGCTTAAAAGGTTCAGGAGCGTCTCCTTCGGCTCCCGCGCCTCGGGGATGAAAAATACGGGTCGCCCGCTCAACGCGCGTCTTCTCCTCTGCTCCCTGAGAGATAGATCCGAGCATGAGCTCGGGGCTAGGTTCCCACCACCAGGGCGGCCTTCCGCCCGCGCAAGAAGGCGATGGTCGAAAGGTAGCTCAGGATGCCCGTCCGCTGGTTCTCCGACGGGACATTTTCGATGCGAATGAAGGAGCGCCCGAATTCGCCCACGGCCTCTACCTCGTGAATGTTCCGGTCCACGGTCGGGTCGCATACGATGCGCATCGTCGTCCGACGGGGCCCAACGCCGGCCAAGCTGACCGCGGCCGAGACGTTCACGTTTGCGGGAAAGCCCTTGCAGGCCTCGATCGGACTGCCCTCAAAGATCACCGTCGGCTCGCGGATGGCGTCGAGGTCGATCCGCCTCTCCTCCACATAGGGGGCGCCCTTCAAGCTCGCAGGGGGTTTGCGCGTGGTCATGACGACCGAATCCACGCGCCCCACGGCGGCGCCCTTGAGTCCATCCAGGCCAATGATGGCGCCCGAGGGGACGAAGATGCGTCCCCCGTGGCGCTCCGCCAGGCCGACGAGATCCTCCCGCTCAAGCAGAGCGCCCACTGAATTGACGATCACGTCCTTCCCCCGGGAGAGCACCTCCCGGCAGATGGCCTCCACCGTGGGGCCACCCGAGGCTTCCAGGACCACCTCCGCCGCCTCGGCCACCCCCCGCAGGTCGGTCAGGGGCGGGGGGTTCTTGAGGGCCGCGAGAAACGCCTCGGCCTTCGCGGGAGTGCGCGTCGTCACCGCCGCCACCACGACGGGGACCTCACCCGCATCGGCCGCCCTGACCACCGCCCTGCCGATGACCCCCAAGCCGACAACGCCAAGCTTCATGGGACATGCTCCCGGAAAACCGAAAATCCCCCCCCCTCGCCCCCGGTCGGGCCTCGTGAGGGATGTGGCTTTCCAACGCTCATCCTGCTACATTACCCGGAAGCGCCCAAACTGGCCAAATACCTCCTGGAAGGAGGCGCCCCATGGGCTTTGAGGCCATTCTGAGCCAAGCTTCTCTTTTCTCCCACCTCCCCAACGAGGCCCTGAATCAGCTCTCCGGCCAGCTCCAGCACCGCCGCTACGAGCGGGAGCAAATCATCTTCCACAAAAACGACCCCGGCTCCACCCTCTACATCATCATCGCGGGAAAGGTGAAAATCATCCTCCCTTCGCCCGAAGGGGAAAGCGTGATCGTCGCCCTCCTCTCCACCGGCGAATTTTTCGGGGAGCTTTCCCTCTTCGACGGGGCGCCCCGCTCGGCGACGGCGGTCGCCTCGGAGCCCACCGAGATCCTCACCCTCGACAAGGGCGATTTCAACCGCTACCTGCTGGAAAACCCCCGCGCCGCCGTCGTCATCCTCTCCGAACTGAGCCTCCGCCTCCGGCGGACCGACGAGCTGCTGAGCGATGCGGCCTTCTGCAACCTCACCACCCGCCTGGCGAAGCGGCTCCTCGAACTTTCCAAGCGCTACGGCCAGCCCGGGCCAGACGGCAAGGCCATCCGGATCAATCTCCGCCTCAAGCAGCAAGACCTCGCGGACATGGCGGGCGCCACCCGCGAGAGCGTCAACAAGGTGCTCAAATCATTTAAAGAGAATAACCTGCTCCGATGGAGCAAAGGGTATATCACCCTCCTGGACCCCGATACACTCCGCCGCAGATCCCGCTGATTTTTCTGTCCGGAGGGGAGGGGTCCGCCCTATCTCTCGATGCGGCCGCCCAGGCTGAGCCGCCAGTGATCCGCTAGGACCACCGCCATCATCGCCTCCCCAATGGGCACCGCCCGCGTGGCCACGCAGGGGTCGTGACGGCCCTCGACCCGGACCTTGGTCCTCTCCCCGGCGAGCGTGACGGTGTCCTGCTCGATGAGAATCGAGGATGTGGGCTTGACGGCGAAGCGCACCACGATGGGCGCCCCGGTGGAGATGCCTCCCAGGATGCCTCCCGCGTTGTTCGTGCGCGGCACCACCTTCCCCGCCACGAAGTCGAACGGATCGTTGTGCGCAGAGCCGCGCATGGAGGCCGAACGAAAACCCGCCCCGATTTCCACGCCCTTGACGGCGTTGATGCCCATCATGGCCGCGGCCAGATCGGCGTCCAGCCGCCCGTAGAGAGGCTCCCCCCACCCCGCGGGGACGCCGGTCGCGATCACGGTAATGACGCCCCCTACCGAGTCCCCCGCCTTGCGGGCGGCGAGGATGGCTTCCTCCATCCGGCGGGCGGTTTCCGCATGCGGGCAGCGGACGGGGTTTCGCTCGATCTCCTCGGGGTCGAAGGTCTCCCCGTCCCAGACGACCCCCTCGATCTGGCTCACGAAACCCTGGATGGAGATGTCTTGGGTCGCGAGAAGTTTCTTCGCCACCGCCCCGGCGGCAACCCGCGCGGCCGTCTCTCGGGCGCTCGATCGGCCCCCGCCACGATGGTCGCGGCGGCCCCACTTCGCGATGTAGGTGAAGTCGGCGTGCCCGGGCCGGAAAAGGTTTCTCAATGGCTCGTATTTCGATGGGTCAGCATCGCTGTTCCGGATCAGAATCGCGATCGGCGCCCCGGTCGTGTAGCCCTCGAACACCCCCGAGAGGATCTCGGCCCGGTCCTCCTCTTTCCGCTGGGTGGTGACCCGGCTCTGCCCGGGGCGGCGGCGGTCGAGGTCGCGCTGAAGGTCCCCCTCCTCGAGAGGGAGCCCCGCAGGGCAGCCGTCCACGACGACACCGATCGCGGGCCCGTGGGACTCCCCCCAGGTGGTGAAGCGAAATGCCCTGCCGAAGGTGTTGGACATCAAAATCTCCCCCTCAGCGGCTCACCGCGGGGCCTTCCGCCAAAGGAGCACCTGGCGGGCGACCTCCCCGGCCAATCGGGCGGGATCGCTTCCGTCGGGGTTATCGACAACCACGTCGGCAATCGCCTCATAGCGCGGCAGACGCTCGGCCAGCGTGCGGCGCAGGGCGCCCTCGGGATCCGCCTCCCCATCCAAGAAGGCCGGCCACCCGCTCTCCCGAGCCCGGCGGACCAAATCCGCCTCAGGAACCCTGAGATACGCCACGCAATGGGGCCGAAGCACCTCGACGGCCTCGGGCCCAAGCGCGGCCCCGCCTCCCAGCGCGAGCACCAAACCCTCCTCCGCCAACGCCTTCTGGAGCAGACGGCGCTCGAGCTCTCGGAAGGCCGCAGGGCCCAGCCGCCGATAGGACTCCCGGAAGGTCACGGACTCTCCCAGCTGCTCGGCCGCCGCGGCCTCGATCCTCCGGTCCAGGTCATCGAAGAGGAACCCCAGCCGCTCGGCGAGAAAGGGGCCCACCGTGGATTTCCCCGCCCCCTTGAAGCCGATCAAAACGACGCTCAACTCCTCATGCCCCCTCGAACGCCGAGGAAGGAGGGAGACCCCTCCACATAGGCCCAAAGGGCCGCCGCGGCCTCCTCCGCCCGCGCCTCCGCATCCCCAGGGAGCCAACGAATGTTTTTCATCTTGCGAAACCATGTCCGCTGGCGCTTGGCGTAGGAGCGGTGAAGGCGGATGATGCGCGCCACGGTGGTTTCGAAATCCGCCTCTCCCCGATGGAAGGCGAGCGCCTCGGCGTAACCCAAGCCCTCAAACGCCGCCGCCTCGGTCAGACCCGCCTCGGCCAGGGCGGCGGCCTCATCGGGCATCCCCCCCTTCAGCATGCCTCGGACGCGCTCCTCGATGTGACGCGCGTGCAGCCCCGAAGGCCAGTCAACCCCAAGATAAAGGGGACGGGCAAACCCCCCTCCCCCGGATTCCGAGCGCAGGGCCGAGATGGGACGACCCGTCGTGGCAAACACCTCAAGCGCCCGGATCACCCGTTTGCGGTCGTTGGGATGCACGCGGGCCGCCGTCTCGGGGTCGCATGCGGCGAGCCGGCGATGAAGAGAATCCGCTCCCCCGCGGTCCGCCTCCTCCTCCAGCCTGCGCCGCAGGCCCGGCTGCGCCCCCGGCCCCTCGAACAAACCCTCTACGAGCGCCCGGATGTAGAGGCCGCTTCCCCCGACCACGAGGGGGAGCCTCCCCCGGGCGTAGACCTCCTCCGCGCAGCGGCGCGCCTCGCGGGCATAGCGGGCGGCGCTGAAGGTCTCATCCGGCTCGGCCACGTCGACCATGTGGTGCGGAAGGGCCCGGCGCTCCTCCTCAGTCGGTTTGGCCGTGCCGACCGAGAGGCCTCGGTAGATCTGCCGCGCATCCGCTCCGATCACCTCTATGGAGAGCCCCCGCGCTTTCACTCGGCTCGCCAGAGCGAGAGCAAGGGCTGTCTTGCCTGTGCAAGTGGGGCCCGCCAGGACGGCGATCGGACGGGGATCCCGCCCCCTCCCAGATCCCCTCCGCTCTCCCGGGCGCCTTCTCACCTCCGGCATCTTCAAAAAGCCGCAGCGAAAGCGCGCAGGCTGCCTCCCGTAACACCGGCCTGAGAGAGGGCTGTGCATCCCTGTCCGATGCGCTTTTCGTGCATGGGATAGACTTCCGGTCGTGACCGCCCCCGAAGGGGGAGACTCAGAAGGACTCTTTCTCGGGCGACCCGGAAACCGCCTCGGAGACCGTAGCGGCCGATCGGCCGCCATCCGAAGAGTCTGAGGAGGAGTAGGTCTGGGAGCGGGGCGAGGTCTTGTTGTCCACCTTCTCGCGGAGCTCCTTGCCCGCCTTGAAAAAGGGGACCTTTTTGGGGGGGATAGACACCGTCTCGCCTGTCCGAGGGTTTCGCCCATCCCGGCTTTCCCGGGAGCGGACGCGGAAGCTTCCAAATCCACGCAACTCCACCTTGTCGGATTTGGACAAGGACTGAATGATGCTCCCGAAGACGATGTTGACGACCCTTTCCGTGTCTTTCTTCGTCAGGTTGATCTTCGCGGCAATCTTTTCCACCAACTCCGCCTTGGTCATGGGAAGCAACATCCTCCTCGGCGAATGCGACGGTTGCTTCAGCGGCCCTTGGACGCTCAGCCTCCTCCGGCGGCGATGGATGTGATGCCGCGCGGTCCCATCGCGACGATTATTACGGCTACCGCCACATATACTGTAGCATGCCGGGATATTCGCTCCAAACCTGGATGCCTCCCGCCCCAAACCACTCGGCCATGCTCCCGGCGAAGCCGGTCAAAAGGGCAAAGAACCCCCCCTCCGGCCTCATCTCAATCACCTTGGGTTCCCCTTCAATCCCCCCCAAGCGCGCTGCCTCGATGGTGGCGTCCCGCTCGGTGCCCAAGGCGTCCACAAGCCCGAGGCCCTTGGCCCGCTCTCCGCTAAAGACGCTCCCGTCCGCGATCCGGAAGGCTTCCGCTTCAGAAAGCTTGCGGCCCGCCGCGACCGCCCGCACGAACTGCCCATAGGTGTCGTCGACCAGCCGCTGGAGAATTTGCTGTTCTTTTTCAGAGAGGGCCCTCAGAGGGGAAGCCAAATCTTTGTGCGGGGCGCTCTTGATGACGTTGAACCTCAGCCCCAAATTTCCGAGGGCCTTCTCGGCGTTTGGAAGCACCATGACCACGCCGATGCTCCCCGTGATGGTGCCGGGATTCGCAAAAATCTTGTCGGAGGCCGACGCGATGTAATACCCCCCCGAGGCCGCAACGCTTCCCAATGAGGCGACAACCTTGCGCCCCGAGCGGCGAAAACGATGCACCGCCTCATAGATCTCCTGGGTGGGTCCCACCCCTCCTCCAGGGGTTTCGATGCGAAGAAGGAGCGCCTTCACTTGGGGATTTTGCCGGAGCCGTTCGAGAGCCTTGACCGTTCCCCGGGAATCGAAGATACCGCCCTGGATTCGAACCAAGCCGACGAGATCCCCCCTGCGGGGACCGTTCCCGTCTCCCTCATCCGCGACAAAATAGCCCCGCACCACGATGCGGAAAAAGCCAAAGATGCCGACCGTGATCGCCAAAAACAGGGTCAGCGCCATCCAGGCGCCCCGGGGAATCCACCGATTCATGGCATATGACCTTCGGCCGGCGCTGACCTACTCCGGCTTCTCCCCAGGATCGTCCGGGTCGGAGCCGACCTCTTCTTCTGCTCCAGGACCGGCCGGCACAGGTTCCGGGGCACGGTTGATGAGAGGCTCCTCGCCCGTTGCCTCGATGAAGGCACGTATGCTCAGGCCGAGCCTGCGCTGATCGGGCTCAATCTTGATCACCCTCATCCGGAACACGTCCCCCACGCGGACGACCTCTTCGGGCTTGTTCACCTTCTGGGGGCTGAGCTCGGATATGTGGACCAGACCTTCAAGATCCTCTTCGGGGGCGGCGAAGACGCCAAAGTTGGTGATCTTCGTGATCTTGGCCTCGACGTCATCACCCACGGCATAGCGGCTCTCGATGCTCTCCCACGGATCCTGGGAGAGCTGCTTCATCCCCAGGGAAAGCCGCTCCTTGTCAACGTCGACGCTGAGGACCACGGCTTCCACCTCCTGGCCTTTCTTGAGAACCTCGGAGGGGTGCTTGAAGCGCTGGGTCCAGGAGATGTCGGAGATGTGGATGAGGCCATCGATCCCCTCATCGAGGGCGACGAAGGCCCCGAACTCGGTCAAATTCCGCACCCGGCCCCGGACCCTCGTCCCCACGGGGTATTTCTGCTCAACCGTGGTCCAGGGGTTGGCCTCAACCTGCTTCATACCGAGCGAAATCCGGCGGGCCTCCTTGTCCAGGTTGAGAACAACGGCCTCGACGATGTCCCCCACCGCGACGATCTTGGAGGGATGCCGCACCCGGCGGGTCCAGGACATCTCGGAAACGTGGACCAAACCCTCGACGCCCTGCTCCAATTCCACGAACGCACCGTAGTCGGTGATGGAGACCACCCGGCCCCGCACCCTCCCGCTGACGGGATACTTGATCTCCACGTCCTCCCAAGGGTCCGGGGTGACCTGCTTGTGCCCCAGGGAGACGCGCTCGCGGTCACGGTCATATTTGAGGACCACCACCTTGACGGTATCCCCGATGGAGAGCATTTCGCTGGGGTGGCCGACGCGGCCCCAGGACATGTCGGTAATGTGCAACAGGCCGTCGATTCCACCCAGATCGATGAAGGCGCCATAGTCGGTGATGTTTTTCACCACCCCCACGGTCTGCTGGCCTTCGTGGAGGCGTGAGAGGGTCTCCCGCTTGAGCTCCGCCCGCTCGTCCTCGAGCAGCACACGCCGCGAGAGGACGATGTTCCCCCGCTTTCGGTTCAACTTGATGATCTTCAGGTCGAATCGTTTTCCGATGAATTGGTCCAAATTGCGGACCGGGCGCAGATCCACCTGGGAGCCGGGAAGGAACGCCTTGAGGCCGATGTCCACCGTGAGGCCGCCCTTGATCCGGGCCACCACCTCCCCGGAGACGATCTCGCCATTTTCGTAGGCCCGGCTGATCTCGTCCCAGACCTTGATCCGATTGGCCTTTTCCTTGGAGAGGACTATCAGCCCTTCCTCGTCCTCCCGGTCCTCCACGTAAACCTCCACCTCGTCGCCGGGCTTAAGATTGCGCCCCCCATCGGGGAATTCGCTCCGCTGAACGAGGCCTTCCGATTTGTAGCCGACGTCCACCAGGACGTAGTCCCCCTCGATGCGGACGACAGTCCCTTTGACGATCTCGCCGTCCTTGATCTGGAGCGTGGAGGCGTAAATGCCCTCCATCTGCTCGGGGGTAAGGGTGTCTGGATCCTGGCCGTCCGGGAGAAGCGAGGTTCTCTTCTCGAGGGTGGCGCCATCCTGCCCGGCCGGCTTCGAGGGGTGAGAGGGAGATTCTGTCATCTGATGGATTCACCTCGCACAATGCGAAAGGAAAAGTGCCACCACCCGATTAGCGCCCCATGCGCCCTCGAGTCGGCGACAGCGGGTTTAAAAGAATGCCCCATCCTACTTCAGTCAACGGGGTCGGGTCAAGACAACTCAAGTCGCCTCAAGCACTTCCCCGTACATTTGGCGGATTCTCTCTAGCATGAGCTCCAGCACCCGGTCAATCGGCAGCCGAGAGGTGTCAATCCGCACCGCGTCCCGGGCCGGCTGGAGGGGGGCCGAGGCCCGCTCCCGGTCCCGCCGGTCGCGGGCGCGCAGATCCGCCCCCAGGCGGACCGGGTCAAAGGAAACACCCCGCCGATGCAGCTCCTCGAAGCGGCGCAGAATTCGGACCTCGATGTCGGCGTCCAAGAAAAACTTGAGCGGCGCCTCCGGAAACACCACCGTCCCAATGTCCCGCCCGTCGAGAACGGCGCCCCCGCGGCCCTGGTAGCTGCGCTGGAAGGCCAAAAGCGCCTCCCGCACCGGGGGCAGAGCCGAGACCCGGGAGGCGGCATCGCTCACCCGCTCCTCCCGAAGAAGGTGGGTCACGTCCCGCCCTTCCAAAAAATTCCGCCACCCTTCGGGCGTGCGGCGACACTCGAAACGAAGCTCCCGAGCGCAACGGGCGGCGGCCTCGGGATCGTCCGGATCCCCGCCCTCCTCCAGCACCCTGAGGCCGACGGCGCGGTAGAGGGCACCGGTTTCCAAATAGGCCCAGCCCAGGCGGCCGGCAATGGCCTGAGCCACGGTGCTTTTCCCCGATCCTGCGGGACCATCCACCGGGATGACGATGCCCCGGCTCATGCCCAGCCCATGTCCTGCAACCAGCCGTCCCGGCCCTCCTTGGCCCGGCGGAAGACCCTCTCCAGGGCCTGGCCGTCCTCGCGCTCGACCGCCCCCCGCAGGGCGGCGAGGCTCTCCTCAAACCCCCGAAGCGCCGCAAGCAGAGCTTCGCGGTTGTCCAGGCAGATCTCGCGCCACATCTCCGGGTTGCTCGAGGCGATCCGGGTAAAATCCCGAAACCCCCCCGCCGCGTAGGGCAGGCCCTCTCCCTTCAAGGCGCAGTCCACGAGGGCGTAGGCCACCAGGTGGGGCAAATGACTGATGTCGGCGAGAATCCGATCGTGCGCCTCGGGACTGAGGACGTCCACTCGCGCCCCCACCCCCTCCCAAAAGGCCCGAAGGGCGTCCACAACGCCGGGAATGGTGCGGGATGTGGGGGTAAGAATCGTGCGGCGGCCCTCGAAGAGCTCGGCGAAGCTGGCCTCGACCCCCGACTCCTCGGTCCCCGCGATGGGATGGCCCCCGAGGAATCGAACTTCACCACGGTCCATCTCCTCGACGGCCCGCACGAAGGGGCCCTTCACGCTCCCCACGTCGGTGAGGATGGCTCCCGGCCGCATGGCCGGAAGGATGTTCCGCACCACCTCCACGGCCGCCTGGACCGGCGTACCCACCACCACAAGGTCCGAATCCCGGACAGCCGCCCGATGGTCGGTCTCGAGACGGTCCACCACCCCCAGGGCGAGGGCCCGCTCGAGGTTCCTGGCCCCCCGACCGGCGCCGACGAAACGGGAAACCAACCCCCTCCTCCGGGCCGCCCGGGCCAAGGAACCCCCGATGAGCCCCACCCCGACGATCGTCATCTGTTCAAAGAGGGGCGCCATGCGCGCTTGGCATCTCCTTTCCCAGCCACAAAACATACATTAAGAATCATCGTTTAAGTTATTGATTTTAATATTCTACATTTGCGTAAAAAGTCCCTGCCGCCTCATCTGCCCACCACTTTGGCCAGGGCCTCGATCACCCGGCGGTTCTCCTCGGGCGTCCCGATGGAGATCCGCACATGGGCCGGAAAGCCGTATCCCGCGACGGGACGAACGATCACCCCCTCCCGAAGCATCTCTTCGTACACGCGCTTTCCATTTCCCACCTCGGCCATGAGGAAATTGCCCTGCGTCGGAACGAAGGGGAGCCCCAGGGCGGCCAGCTCCCGCACGAAAAATTCCCGGCCCTCGGCGTTTACCCGGACGGTGCGCTCCACGTGCTCATGGTCCCCCAGGGCGGCCTCGGCGGCGGCGAGGGCCAGGGAGTTCACGTTGAAGGGCTCGCGCACCCGCTCCATGGCCGCGACCACCTCGGGGTGGCCCACCCCATAGCCCACCCGGAGGCCGGCCAGCCCGTAGACCTTGGAAAACGTCCTGAGCGCCACCACGTTGGGATACTCCCCCAATAACCTCACCGCGTCGGGGTAGTCCTCCCGGTGGGCGTAGTGGAAATAGGCCTCATCCACCACCACCAGCACGCGCTCGGGGACCCGCTCCAGGAGGCGGCGGAGGGCCTTCTCCCCCACCGCCGTTCCGGTCGGGTTGTTCGGGTTCGCGATGAACACGGCCTTCGTGCGGTCGCAAGCCAGCCCCGCCATCGCGTCCAGATCGTGGGTGAAGTCTCGCAGGGTAGCCTTGCGGATCTCGGAGGCACTCAGCTGGGAGACGATCTGGTAGACGATAAAGGCCCCCTCGGAGAAGACCACCGGGTCACCCGGGTCGAAGAAGGCGTGCGCCAGGATCTCAAGCACCTCGTTCGTCCCGTTGCCCAGTAGGAAATTTTCGGGAGCGAGCCCATGGTGGGCGGCCAGGGCGCGCTTGAGATAAAACCCCCCGCCGTCGGGATAGCGGTGGAGGCCGGCCAAGGCTCCTCTCACGGCATCGAGGGCCTTCGGAGAGGGCCCCAGGGGATTTTCGTTCGACGCCACCTTGACGGAGTCCCGGATGCCCAGCTCGCGCTCAAGCTCCTCGACGGGCTTGCCCGGCTGGTAAACCGTGATGCCCCCCACAGGGCGGGCGGCAGGAAACCTCATCGCATCTGTCCTTTCCGAGGCCGGCGGGTTCAATCCCCCACCGGATAGACGCCCAAAACCCTCAGGTACTCCACTCTCTCCCTCAGGGAGGCAATCCCCTCGGCCAGCTTGGAGTCCTCGGGGTGGCCCTCCACGTCCATGAAAAACACATAGTCCCACGCCTTCCGCCGGGAGGGGCGCGACTCGATCTTCGTCATGTTGAGTCCCCGCTCCGCGATGGGAGCCAGAGCGCGGTAGAGAGAGCCGGGCTCGTTCCTGAGAACGAAAAAAAGGCTCGTCCGGGAGCGGGGCGCCCGGGGGGAAGCCTTTTTCCCCAGGACGAAAAAGCGCGTAACGTTGATGCCCTCGAGGTCGAGCTTCGCTACCAGCACCCTGAGGCCATAGCGCTCGGCCGCCATGCGGCTGCCCAAGGCGGCCAAATCCTTCTCCCGGGCGGCCTCCTGGGCTGCGAGGGAGGTGCTCGCCACCTCCTCGACGGCCACCCCGGGCAGGTTCTCCTGGAGCCAAGCCCTGCACTGGGCCACGGCGTGGGGATGACTCAGCACCCGGCGGATCTCCTCCAAGCGCTCCGCCCGCGTCAGAAGGTGGATATCGATGGGGAGCCGGATCTCCCCCACGATGAGGAGGGAGGAGTCGATGAGCCGGTCCAAGGTGACGTTCACCGTCCCTTCGAGGGCGTTTTCAAAGGGAACCACCCCCTCACCCGAGCGGCCCGACTCGACCTCATCGAACACTGCCGCGATGGAGGGCGCAGGGATCAGCTCGGCTCTGTCTCCAAAACGCTGCAGGGCCGCCTCGTGGGTGAAGGTGCCCTCGGGCCCCAAGTAGCTCACCCGGAGCGGCTTCGCCCCCGCCATGGCGCTCTCCTCATCCGCCCTCCGGCCCGGCCGCCCAAAACGCGCTATCCTACCCCAAGGGCGGGGACCATCAAAAGCGCGCGGTGCCTCTGGCCGGGAGGTTCCGCCGAGGGTAGAATCCGCCCCCGGCATTTCGAATTTTTCCTCAGCCAAAGGAACTGCCATGAAGATCACGGACGTGGAAGTCCATCTCCTGAGCGGCCCGCCCGAGGAACGCCCCCACTGGGTGAGCCACTACCCCGTCCACCAGGTCAACGAACTCCTCGTCCGCCTCCGAACGGACGGGGGGCTCGAGGGCTTCGGCCTGGGGAGCAGCCGGGCCGCCATCCGCGGGGCGGCCGAGATGTTCTGCTCGGGACTCAAGGACCTCATCGTGGGGGAGGACGCTCTCTCGCCGGAGCGCCTCTACGAAAAGGTTTTTGGGCTCACCTATCAGAAGCTCGCCTTCGAGAAAGGCTGGGCGCGGGGGGCCATCCTCCTCGCCTCGGCGGCCGTCGACATCGCGATGTGGGACATCTTGGGACAAGCCTCGGGCCAGCCCCTTTTCCGCCTCTTCGGGGGCTACCGGAGCGAGATCCCCTGCTACGTCACTTGCGCCTACTACCGGGAGGGGAAGGATCTGGCGGAGCTGCGGGGCGAGATGCAGATGCTTCGTGCCCAGGGGCACAAGGCTTTCAAGGCCAAGATCGGGGGGGCTCCCCTCCGGGAGGACATGGAGCGCCTGCGGGCGATCAGGGAGGTCACCGGGGAGGAGGCCCTCCTCATGGTGGACGTCAACTGCGCCTGGGACCTCCCCACCGCCATCGAGGGGGCCCGGCTCCTGGAGGAGTTCCACCCGCGCTGGCTGGAAGAACCCGTCCGGTGGATGGACGATCGGCGGGAGCTGCGCCTCCTCGCCCAGAAGACGACCATCCCCCTCTCCGCGGGAGAAAGCGAGATCACCCCCCACGGCTGCCGCGCCCTGCTCGAGGAGGGGGCCATCCAGGTGCTCCAGTTCGACTGCACCCGGATGGGCGGCTTCACCATGGGCCGGAAGCTCGCCGCCTTGGCCGAGCTCCACCACGTCCAGGTGGCGCCCCACCACGACTGCTTCCTCCACGCGCACATCGTCGGGGGAAGCCCGGCCGGCCTCATCGCCGAGTCCTTCACCGACCCCGAGCGCGACCCCCTCCAGGCGGAGCTGTTCGAAGACCCGCCGCGCATCGAGGGGGGCGTTATCTACCTCAAGGAGACGCCCGGCCTCGGCCTCAAGCTCTCGCAAAAGGCGCTCAAGAAGTACGGGAAGCGGATTGCCTAGACCGGGAGCCCCCTGAGCTCCCGAAGAAGGGCCTCGGGCGAGGGGGCCCGCATGAGGGACTCCCCCACCAGGATGGCGTCCACCCCCGCCTCCGCGAGAGGGGCCACCTCCTTCCAGCCGAAGATCCCGCTCTCGGAGACGAGGACGAGATGACTCCTCTGGCTGGGCGGGATTTGGGAGATAAGGCGCAGGGTGTGGCCGGAATCCACCTCGAAAGTCTTGAGGTTGCGGTTGTTCACCCCGAGGATCTTGGCCCCGGCCTCGAGGGCCCGCTCCAGCTCCTCCCCGGCGTAAACCTCCACAAGGGCGTCCATCCCGAGGTCTTCGGCCTGGACCCTCAGATCCTCCATCTCGGCCGTTTCGAGGATGGCCGCGATGAGGAGGACGGCGTCCGCGCCCGCGGCGCGCGCTTCGAGAACCTGATAGGGATCGAAGATGAATTCCTTGCGCAAGATCGGAAGGTCCACCGCCCGGCGCACCGTCCGCAGATGCTCCAGGCTGCCCAGGAAGCGCCTCCGCTCGGTGAGCACCGAGACGGCCGCCGCCCCCCCGGCCGCGTAGCGCGCGGCGACCGCCGCCGGGTCGAAGTCTTCGGCAATCACCCCCTGGGAAGGGGAGGCGCGCTTCACCTCAGCGATCACCCGGACGCGCCCCCCCTCCGGGTCCGTCCCCGAGGGAGGCCGCCGGATGGCCCCCGTCAGCCCGCGCACCGGGGGGGCGTCCCCCGCCAGGGCCCTCAGTTCCTCCTCCGGGAGCGCCGCGCGGTCGGAGGCCAGTTCCTCGCGCACCCCTTCCACGAGGTCGTCCAGAACGGTCGAGGTGCGGAGGGTCACGCGTTCGACACCTCGATGAGCCGGTCGAGCGTCCAGCGCGCCGCGCCCGAATCGATGGCCTCGGCCGCCATCCGAACGCCCTCCTTCAAGTTCTTCGCCTTTCCTCCGGCCAGGAGGGCCGCCGCCGCGTTCATGAGCACCACATCGCGGCGCGGCCCTCTCTCCCCGGAGAGGACTCCCCTCAAGATCTGGGCGTTCTCCGCCGGATCCCCCCCGGCCACCTCGCGCGCCGGAGCGCTCTTGAGGCCGGCCTCCTCGGGACGGATCTCGTAGTTTTTCACCGCCTTTCCATCCCACTCCGAGACCTTCGTGGGGCCACTCAGGGTGATCTCGTCCAGCCCGTCATGGCCATGCACCACGATGGCCCTCCGGCAGCCGACCTGTCCCAGCACCTTCGCCGCCAGCTCCGTGAGATGAGAGGCGTACACGCCGACGAGCTGACACTGCGCTCCGGCCGGATTGGTGAGAGGACCCATGATGTTAAAGATGCTCCGCATCGCGAGCTCCCGGCGGGGCCCGATGGCGTGCTTCATGGCGCCGTGCAAAAGAGGTGCGAACAAAAACCCAAACCCCACCTCGTCCAGACACGCGCTCACTCGCTCGGGCGGGGCCTCGATGTTGACGCCCAAGGCTTTCAGCACGTCGGCGGCGCCGCATTTGCTCGACACCGAGCGGTTCCCGTGCTTTGCCACCGGGAGGCCCGCGCCCGCCACGACGAAGGCGGCCGCCGTGGAGATGTTGAAGGTGTGGGCCCCGTCCCCTCCCGTGCCGACGACGTCGATGATCAAAGGATGCCGGGTGGGAATGCGGGTCGCCTTCGCCCGCATGGAGCGCACGCTGCCGGCGATCTCCTCGGGGGTCTCCCCGGCCATGCGCAAGGCGACCAGGTAGCCCCCGATCTGGGCCGGGGTGGCCTCCCCGGTCATGATCTCGTCCATCACCCGCTCGGCCTCATCGGCCGTGAGGTGGCGGTTCTCCACGAGCTTCGCGATGGCTTCCTGGATCATGGGCACACCACCCCTCTAAGACGCAAGAACACAAACTGCGCTCTTCCGCGGCTCTGTCGCCGGGCAGCGGCCGCAAGCGGGTCCCGTGGGCTCGCGCCACCATATCCCTCGCGGCGATGCCGCCTCAAGCCCCGCGGTGCCTCACGCACGGCCGCATCCACCCTCGAGGGCGTTGCGGAGGAGGGACTTCCCCGCCGGCGTCAGGATGGACTCCGGATGAAACTGCACCCCCGCCACGGGCAGCCCCCGCACCCTCACTCCCATTATCTCTCCCTCCGCCGTCTCGGCGCACACCTCAAGCCTCTCGGGAAGGCCCCCGCGCTCGATGAGGAGGCTGTGGTACCGCGTGGCGGTCATGGGATTGGGGAGGCCCGCAAAAACCCCCCGGCCGTCGTGCCGGATCTCGGAGGTCTTGCCGTGCATGATGCGCTCGGCCCGCACGATCCGACCCCCGAAGACGGCCCCGATCGCCTGGTGCCCGAGGCACACCCCGAGGATGGGGTACGTCTCCGCGAACCGCTTGATGAGGGCCATCGTGAGCCCCGCGCGCTCGGGGCGGCCCGGCCCCGGGGAGATGACGATGAGGCCGGGGTCCAGGGCGGAAACCTCCTCCAGGGAGAAGCGGTCGTTCCGCCAGACGGTCACCTCGGCGCCCAGATCCGAGAGGTATTGGACGAGGTTGTAGGTGAACGAATCGTAGTTGTCGATCATCAACACGCGAGACATCTGGTTCCCCTTCCCCGCCGATCCGCCTCAGAGAAGCCCCCCGCGCGCCAGCTCCAGCGCGCGGAGGGTCCCCCGTGCCTTGTTGATGGTCTCCTCGTATTCGAAGCCGGGCCTCGAGTCGGCCACCACCCCGGCCCCCACCTGGAGGTAGAGCTTGCCCCCCCGGGCGAAAAGGGTCCGGATGGCGATGCAGGTGTCCATGTTCCCCCCAAAGTCGAAGTAGCCAACCGCCCCGGCGTAAGGCCCCCGCCGCACGGGCTCAAACTCCTCGATGATCTCCATGGCGCGCACCTTGGGTGCCCCCGAGACCGTGCCCGCCGGGAAGGTTGCGCGCAGGACGTCGAAGGCGTCCTTGCCCGGCTCCAAGCGACCCGCGACGTTGCTCACGATGTGCATGACGTGGCTGTAGCGCTCGATCACCATCTGCTCGGTCACCCGGACCGTGCCCCGCGCGCACACCCGGCCGATGTCGTTCCGCCCCAGGTCCACGAGCATGATGTGCTCGGCCCGCTCCTTCTCGTCGGAGAGGAGCTCCTCCGCCAAGGCGCGATCCTCCTCCTCATCCCGCCCCCGGCGGCGCGTTCCCGCGATGGGCCGCACCTCCACCCGACCCCCCTCCAGCCGAACGAGCACCTCGGGCGAGGCGCCCACCAGGGTCGTCCCCTCCAGGGCGAGGTAGAACATGTAGGGGGAGGGATTCACCGTCCGCAGCGCGCGGTAAATCGAAAACGGATGGACGTCGAGGTCGCTCTCCAGGCGCTGCGCCAGGACCACCTGAATGGCCTCCCCCGCGTGGATGAGATCGACCGCCTTGGCCACAGCGGCCTCGAACCCCTCGCGGGAGAAGGAGGAGCGCAGTCCCGGCGCCTCGGCCACGGGATGGCCCGAGCATTCCACGGACGGCTCCCCGGGGGGCCCGGCGGGGGGGGGCACCCCGGGGCCGCGCAGCCGGCCGATGAGGGCCTCGATGCGGCCCACGGCGTCCTCGTAGGCGACCTTGGCCTCGACGCCGTCGAGGCAGGCGTGGGCCACCACTTTCATGCGCTGGCTCACGTGGTCGAAGATGATGAGGCTGTCCGTAATCATGAAGACGCACTCGGCCATCTCCAGATCGTCGACCGCCTGCTCGGGGAGGCGCTCGATGAAGCGCACCGCGTCATAGGACATGTAGCCCACCGCGCCACCCCAAAAGCGTGGAAGCCCCGGCACCTCGACGGGGCGATACCTCTGCATGAGGGTCCGCAGGGCCTCGATGGGATCCTCTGCCCGGCTGACCTCGGTCCGGCCGTTGCGCGTGAGGCGCACCTCGTGACCCCTGCTCTCAAAGACGGCCGCCGGGCGGCTGCCCAGGAAGCAGTAGCGCCCCCACTTCTCGCCCCCCTCGACGCTCTCCAGGAGGAAGGCGTAGGGCCCTTCGGCGATCTTCAGGAAGGCGGAGACGGGAGTTTCGAGATCGGCCAGCACCTCGCTATAAACGGGAACGATGTTCCCACGCTGGGCAAGTTTCAGGAAAGTCTCTTTGTCCGGCACATACGGGGGCTTGGTCATGATCTCACCGATAGGCCGCCCTGAGGCAGCCGTGAAAAAAAAACGCCATGGGAACCCAGGAGGTCCACCATGGCGTCACCGCTCGGCTCTTCAGGAATCGGAGCTAACCCCTCCCGGGCGGACCTCCCCACCGGATGATGGCGCAAAGGCGCCAGGGCCAAGCCCCCCGGGACAAGTGGGAAAATGCCATGCCGTTCACGCTCCTGTTCCCTCGACTGCAGTCGGGCCGACTTTACCCGTAAAAGATGGCCTCCGTCAAGGGGAGTTCCGCGGGGCGGCCAGCGGGGGAAGCTTCTCTCCGTAGTCCACTGCGACCAGATAAAGCCCCTGGGGAGGCGCGGTGGGCCCGGCAAGGCTTCGGTCCCGGGCAGCCAAAAGCTCCTCCATTGAGTCCGCCTCCCGCTCTCCCCTCCCCACCTCGGCGAGGGTCCCCGCCAGGGTGCGGACCATATGCCGCAAAAATCCCTCCGCCGTCGCCTCGATGACGATCTCATCGCCCTCCCTGCGCACTTCAAGCCGCTCAAGGCGGCGCACGGTGGAGAGAGGCCTCCCCTTCTCCCGGCAGAAAGCAGCGAAGTCGCGCCCCCCGGTGAGGAGAGCCGCCGCGCGCTGCATCCGCGCAAGGTCGAGCGGGGCCCTCACGTGCCAGGTGCGGTGGCGGCGCAGGGCGCTCGGGGCCCTGCGGTTCAGGATGCGGTATCGGTAGGTCTTCCGGAGGGCGTCGTGCTGGGCGTGGAACCCCGCAGGCGCCTCCCGGCAGTCGAGGACGGCGAGATCGCATCCCACCAGGGAGTTGAGACCGACCCGGAATTGAAAGGGGGGGATCCCAGAGGAGGCATCGAAATGGGCTACCTGGCCGAGGGCATGGACGCCGGCGTCGGTCCGCCCCGAGCCCACGAGGCGGATCGGCTCCCCGCACATCCGGGCGAGGGCCTCCTCCAGCTCAGACTGGACCGTGCGCTGGCCGGACTGGGCCTGCCAGCCGTGAAAATCCGTCCCATCGTACTCGATCCAGAGGACCAGGCGGCGGCGATCCCCGCTAGGCATGATCCGGCTTCGGCGGGGCTTCGACGAGCTCGGTCGAGCCGCCGGCCCGGGCCGCGACGGGCGCGCCGCCGTTCAACGCCGCGCGCAAGTGCAACCCGGTGAAGGAGCCCTCGACGGCGGCCACCTCCTCGGGCGAGCCGGCCGCGATGAGGCACCCGCCCGCCTCTCCCCCCTCGGGGCCTAGGTCGAGGACGTAGTCAGCCGATTTGATGACGTCCATGTTGTGCTCGATGACGATGACCGTGTTGCCCTGGTCCACGAGCCGATGGAGAACGCCGAGCAATCTTTCGATGTCGGCAAAATGCAGGCCCGTGGTCGGCTCGTCGAGGATGTAGAGGGTCCGGCCGGTGGCCTGGCGGGAGAGCTCCTTGGACAGCTTGATGCGCTGGGCCTCCCCTCCGCTCAGGGTGGTGGCCGGCTGACCCAGGCGAAGGTAGCCCAGCCCCACGTCCTGGAGAGTCTTGAGCTTCCAGCGCAGGACGTTGATGTTCTCGAAGAAGCCGGCGGCCTCCTCCACCGTCATGTCGAGCACCTCGGAGATGGTGCGGCCCTTGAAGCGGATGTCCAGGGTGTCGCGGTTGAAACGCTTTCCCCGGCACTCGGCGCAGTGGACGTAGAGATCCGGCAAAAAGTGCATTTCCACCCGGATGTAGCCGTCCCCCTGGCAGGTCTCGCATCGCCCTCCTTTGACGTTGAAACTGAAGCGCCCCGCCCTGTAGCCGCGCTTTCTCGCCTCGGGGACCTGGGCGAAGAGGTCCCGGATGGGCGTGAAGACGCCCGTGTAGGTGGCGGGATTGCTCCGGGGGGTGCGGCCAATGGGGGACTGGTCGATGTCGATGACCTTGTCGACCTGCTCCGCACCCTCGATGGCGCGGTGGGCGCCCGGGGGAGCCAGGGAGCCGTAGAGACGCTGGGAGAGCGCCCGATAGAGGGTCTCCTCGACGAGGGTGCTCTTGCCGCTCCCGCTCACCCCGGTCACGCAGATGAAAAGCCCCAGGGGGATGGAGACGTCCAAATCCTTGAGGTTGTGCTGGCTCGCTCCCCGGATGGTGAGGAATCGTCCGTCGGGCCGCCGCCGGGAGGCGGGGCGGGGGATCTTGGCCTCCCTGGCGAGGTAGCGGCCGGTGAGGGAGCCCGGGTGCGCGCGGACGGCTTGGGGAGGGCCAGCCGCCACAAGATACCCCCCGTGCTCGCCCGCCCCGGGGCCCAAGTCCACCACGTAGTCGGCGGTCTCGATGGTCTCCCGGTCGTGCTCGACCACGATGACAGTGTTCCCCATGTCCCGCAGACGCCCGAGCGTGTCGAGAAGGCGGCGGTTGTCCCGCTGGTGGAGGCCGATGCTCGGCTCATCGAGGATGTAGAGCACCCCGACGAGGCTCGCGCCGATCTGGCTGGCCAGCCGGATCCGCTGGCCTTCCCCGCCCGAGAGAGTGGCGGCGGGACGGTCCAGGGCGAGGTAGTCGAGCCCCACGCGGTCGAGGAAATCCAGCCGCTCGTTCACCTCCTTCAAGATGCGCTCGGCCACAGGGTCCTGGGCGTGGGCCTCTCCCAATGCGCCGAAGAAAGCACGCGCTCTCCGGATGGACATGGCGCAAACTTGGCTGATGTTCTTCCCCTCGAAGGTGACGGCCAGGCTCTCGGGCCGGAGGCGTCCTCCTCCGCAGGCATCGCACCGAAGGGCGCTCATGTACTGCTCCAGCCCGACCCTGAGCTCATCGCTCTGCGTCTCCTCCCGGCGCTCGGCCAGGGAGGGCAAGACCCCCGGGAAGGGGCGCTCCCGACGGAGGGTGCGCCTGCCGCTCTTGTGGCGCACCCGGAGGACGGCTCCCTTCGTCCCGTAGAGGAGGACCTCCTGGTGCTTCTTGGCAAGCCTTCCGAACGGGCGGTCCATCGGAATGCCGTAGGCTTCGGCCGCGGCCTTGAGAGCCGAGGCGAGGAAGCTCCGGCTCCCCGCCAGGGGGGCGATCGCACCCTCCTCGAGGGAGAGCGAGGGGTCGGGCACGACGCGCGCGGGATCCATCTGGTAGACGGCACCTAGGCCGTTGCAGGCGGTGCAGGCGCCGTAGGGGCTGTTGAAGGAGAACATGCGGGGCGCCATCTCGGGCAGGGTGATCCCGCAATCGGCGCAGGCGGACTGGCGGCTGAAGAGAAACTCCGGCCCGTTCTCCTCCAGGAAGACGACCAGCCCCTTCGAGAGGGAGAGCGCCGTCTCGATCGACTCGGCAAGGCGACGCTCCACCCCTGGCTTGAGGACAAGCCGATCCACGGCCACCTCGATATTGTGCTTGGCGTGGCGCTCCAAGACGATCTCGGCTCCCAGCTCGAAGAACCGCCCGTCCACCCGGACCCGCACGAATCCCTTGCGCTCGAGGTCCTCCAGCTCCTTGCGGTAGATCCCCTTGCGCCCCCGAACGAGGGGGGCGAGCACCTGGAGATGCTTTCCCGTCCCGACGGCCATGGCGCGCGCGACCATCTGCTCCACGCTGAGAGCGTTCATGGGCTTTCCGCAGGAGGGGCAGTGGGGGCTTCCCAGCCGGGCGAAGAGGAGCCTGAGGTAGTCGTACACCTCGGTGACGGTGCCCACCGTGGAGCGGGGATTCTTGCTGACGGTCCTTTGCTCGATGGCGATGGTGGGCGAGAGGCCCTCGATGGAGTCCACGTCGGGCTTGTCAATCTGGTCCATGAACTGGCGGGCGTAAGCGGAAAGCGACTCAATGTAGCGGCGCTGTCCCTCGCCGTAGAGGGTGTCGAAGGCGAGACTGCTCTTGCCCGAGCCGCTCAGGCCCGTGACGACGATGAGTTTGTCGCGCGGGATCTCGAGGTAGAGGTCTTTGAGATTGTGCTCGCGGGCGCCGCGGACGATGATCTTCCGCTCGCGCCGCGGCCGGCCGTTCGCGGTCGGCATGAAGGCCTCCGTGGACTCGGGCGTATCGAATGCCGGCGCCAGCGCGCGGCAATCTTTAAGGATAACACGATGCGGGAGCCTCTCCGAGGGGGCGGGGGGGGCTTGAGGCCCGTCTTCGAGGGCGTTGGGCGAGTGCGGGAGGGTTCCCTTTCTCCCCTAATACCAAGCCAGGCCGGCCGTTACGTTGATGTCCTGGGCCGTCATGTGGGCCCCCTCCTCGGAGGCGAGGAAGACGCACAGAGCCGCCGTGTCCTCGGCCCGCACGAGGCGCTTCAAGGCAGCCGGGGAGGTGAAGCTCTTCTCCGCCTCCTCGTATGGCATGTTAAAACTCTTCGCCATGTTCTCGATGACGCTCTGAATGCGGGGACCTTCGGTTGCGCCCGGGCAGACGGCGTTAACGGTGATGCCGTACTCGCCCAGCTCAAAGGCAAGCGTCCGGGTGAAGCCGATGACGGCCATCTTGGAGGCCGTGTAGGGGGTGCGGTTGGGCAGGGGGCGCTTTCCGCTGACGGAGCTGATGTTGATGACCCGCCCCTGGCGGTTTTTTTTCATTGTGGGGATAACGTATTTCGAGCAGAGGAACATCCCCGTCACGTTGACGGCAAAGCACTCCTCCCACTCCGCCTTGGCGACCTCCTCGCAGGCCTTGGTGGGGCCCGCGATGCCGGAGTTGTTCACCAAGATGTCGATGGTGCCAAACTCGGCCAGGGTCTTCTCGACCATCCCGCGGATGGCGGTCTCATCCGTCAGGTCGGTGGGGACGACGATGGAGGCTCCCCTGAGGGCGGCGACCTTCTTGGCCGTGCCTTCGAGGTTGGAACGGTTCCGGGCGGCGAGGACGAGCCTGGCCCCCTCCCGGGCGAAGGCGAGGGCGATGGCCTCCCCGATGCCCCGGCCGGCTCCGGTGACGATGGCGACTTTATCCTTGAGGCGCACCCCGAACGACCTCCTCTGTGGATCCTGGCCCTACCCCTGGTGCAGTTCCACCCCCGGGAACCAGTAGGCCAGCTCGAAGGCCGCTGTATCGGGGGCGTCGGAGCCGTGGGTGGAGTTCCGTTCGATGCTCTGGCCAAACTCCTTGCGCAGGGTCCCCGGCGCCGCCTGGGCGGGGTCGGTGGCCCCCATGACCTCGCGCCAGAGCTGGATGGCGTTCTCCCGCTCGATGGCGAGGACGACCGTTTTCCCCGAGGACATGTAGCGGGTCAAGCTCTCGAAGAAGGGGCGCCCGCGGTGGACCGCATAAAAACCCTCTGCCTGAGCCTTCGTCATGTGAACGAGCCGCATCCCGACGATGCGGAAACCCTCCCGCTCGATGCGGGAGAGGATCTTCCCCGTAAGGCCGCGCTGGGTGGCATCGGGTTTGATCATGGCAAAGGTCCGCTCCATGTGCGCGCTTCTCCTCGTTCCGTTCGAGAAACCCTTGCCCGATCCAGCCGCCGGCTAGGCCCGGCCCCCCAGGACCTTGGCCATGGTGAGACCCATCTCGGCCGGGCTTTGCGTGACGCGGACGCCGCACTCTGTCATCACACGCATCTTCTCGGCCGCGGTGCCCTCCCCGCCCGAGATGATGGCGCCGGCGTGGCCCATGCGGCGGCCCTTGGGGGCGGTCTGGCCTGCGATGAACCCCACCATAGGCTTCGTCACGTTCTTCTGCGCCCAGCGGGCGGCGTCCTGCTCGGCGGTTCCCCCGATCTCCCCAATCACGATGATGGCCTCGGTCTGGGGGTCGTCCTGGAAGCGGCCGAGGAGGTCGATGTAGGTGGTCCCGATGATGGGGTCTCCCCCGATGCCGACGCAGGTGGTCTGGCCCAGCCCCACTGCCGTGAGCTGGGCCACCACCTCGTAGGTCAAGGTCCCGCTCTTGGAGATGACCCCGATCGAGCCCGCCTTGTGGATGTGGCCGGGCATGATGCCCATCTTGCACCCTCCCGGAGTGATGACGCCCGGGCAGTTGGGGCCGATGAGGACGGTGCCCGAGCCCTCGAGGTGGCGCTTCACATAAACCATGTCCCGCACCGGAATCCCCTCGGTGATGCAAACGACGACGGGGAGCTTGGCGTCGACCGCCTCGAGGATGGCGTCCGCCGCGAAGGCGGGGGGAACGAAGATGAGGGAAGCATTGGCGCCGGTCTCGGCCACGGCCTGGGCCACCGTGTTGAAAACGGGGACGTTCTCCGCCTTCTGCCCCCCCTTGCCCGGGGTAACGCCCGCCACGACCGGGCCTCCGCCGCCCGCGAACTCCTGGCTGTAGCGCATGCACTGCTGGGCGTGGTAGCCCCCTTCCCGCCCGGTGATGCCCTGGACGAGAACGCGGGTGTTCTTGTCGATGAGGATGCTCAAGGAGTCGCTCTCCCTAGCGCTTGAGGGCCGCCACAACCTTTTGGGCGGCATCGCCCATGCCGTCGGCCACGGTGAAGTCGAGGCCGGAATTCTTGAGAATCTCCCTTCCCCTCTCCACGTTGGTGCCCTCCATGCGGATGATGACGGGCACGGTCACGTTCACCGTCTTGACGGCGCTCACCACCCCCTCGGCCAGCACGTCGCAACGGAGGATGCCGCCAAAAATGTTGATGAGCACCGCCCGCACGCCCTTGTCGCTCATCAGGATGCGGAAGGCATTCTCCACCATCTCGCGGCTCGCCCCGCCGCCCACGTCGAGGAAGTTGGCCGGGGAGGCGCCGGCCAGCTTGATGATGTCCATGGTGGCCATCGCCAGGCCCGCCCCGTTCACCATGCAGCCCACCTGTCCGTCGAGCTTGATGTAGTTGAGGCGGGATTTGGAAGCCTCGACCTCCAGGGGGTCTTCCTCGTCGAGGTCCCGCAGCGCGGCCACGTCGGGATGGCGGAAGAGCGCATTGTCATCAAAGTTCACCTTGGCGTCCAGGGCGAGGATGCGCCCGTCCTTGGTCTGTACGAGAGGGTTGATCTCGACCAGGGAGCAGTCCATCTCGTCGTAGAACCGGTAGAGGTTGGTGACGAACTGGACGCCCTCGCGCACCAGAGCATCCGGCAGGCCCAGGCCGTAGGCCACGCGCCGGGCGGTCGAGGGCCATATTCCCAGGGCGGGGTCAACCGGGACCTTGAGCAATTTCTCGGGGGTCTTGGCGGCCACCTCCTCGATGTCCATCCCCCCCGCCGTGCTCGCCATGATGGTGGGCCGGCCGGCGGCGCGGTCGAGCACGATTCCGAGGTAGAGCTCACGCTCGATGGCGCTCGCCTCCTCCACCCAGACCTTCTTGACCAGCCGGCCCTGGGGCCCGGTCTGGTGGGTCACGAGGGTCATGCCGATGATCTTTGAGGCGGCCTCCCGCGCCTCGACGGGGGTCTTGGCCAGCTTGACGCCGCCCCCCTTGCCCCGGCCCCCGGCGTGGATCTGGGCCTTGACGACGACGGTGCCGCCGAGCTCCCTGGCGATTCGCTCGGCCTCGGCCGGGGAATCGGCCACACCCCCCCGGGGCACCGCCACACCGTATTTTTGAAACAGCTGCTTGCCCTGGTACTCGTGGATGTTCATCCGGAGCCTCCGGCTTCGGGAAAAAGACCCCCCCTCTCCCCCAAGGGCCGAGCGACCCTCACGGGGAGGCGTAGCCCTTGTAGCCCTCGGCGAAGATGTCGTTCCCCCGGCTGTCCACAGCCACCACGCACGGAAAACGCTCCACCCAGAGCTTGCGGATGGCCTCGGTTCCCAGGTCCTCGTAGGCCACCATCTCCACCTTTTTGATGCAGCGGGCGAGGAGGGCCCCCGTCCCCCCCACCGCGGCGAAGTAGACCGCCCGGTTTTGGGCGATCGCCTCCACCACCTGCCGGCTCCGGCCCGCCTTGCCGATCATCCCCTTGAGCCCCAGCTCGAGCAGGCGTGGAGTGTAGGCGTCCATCCGGCCGCTCGTGGTCGGGCCCGCCGAGCCGATGATCTGGCCCGGCTTTGGCGGGGTGGGCCCCACGTAATAGATCACCTGGCCATGCATGTCGAAGGGAAGGGGCTCGTTCCGGTCGAGAGCCTCGAACATCCGCTTGTGGGCGGCATCGCGGGCGGTGTAGACAACGCCGGTCAGCTCGCACAAGTCGCCCATCTTGAGGGAGCCGATGGTCTCCTCCGTCAGGGGAAGCTCGACCGGAATGGCTTGGGCCTCCTTCATCCCTGGACCCCTCGGTCTCGGCGCGCCGGGGCGGGGAGCGCGCGGCCGGCCGCGCCCGCCCCCTTAAAGCTCCACTTCGGCGTGACGGTGAGCGTGGCACTCCACGTTGATGCAGATCGGGAGGCCCCCGATGTGGCAGGCGTAGGTCTCGATGTGGACCCCGATGCAGGTGGTCTTGCCGCCCATGCCCATGGGGCCCACCCCGGTGCGGTTCACCGCTTCCATGATGTCCCGCTCCAGATCGGCCACGAGGGGGTCCGGGCTGGGCTGGCCCAGGGGCCGGAAGAGCGCCCACTTGGCCAGAAGGGCGGCCTTCTCGATGGTGCCGCCCAGCCCGATGCCCAGGAGGATGGGGGGGCAAGGGTTCCCGCCCGACTCGAAGACATGCTGGATGACGGTTCGGATGATGCCCTCGCGCCCGTCCGAGGGCTTGAGCATCCGCGCCATGCTCATGTTCTCGCTCCCGGTCCCCTTGGCCGCAAAATAGAGCTTGAGCCTGTCTCCCGGAACGATGCGGCAGTGGACGACGGCCGGGGTGTTGTCCCGGGTGTTCTTGCGCCGGAGGGGGTCGTTCACCACTGAGCCGCGGAGGTATCCGTCGGCGTAACCTCGCCGGATGCCCTCGTTGATGGCGTCCTCGAGGAGCCCGCCGGCGAGGTGGACCTCCTGGCCGATCTCGACGAACACCACCGAGACGCCCGTGTCCTGGCAGTAGGGCACCCGCTCGGCGGAGGCGAGAGCGGCGTTCTCGGTGAGCTGGTTCAGGACCCGAAGGCCGAGGGGGGAGGTCTCCCACGCCTTCGCCTCCTCGATCTTGGCGACATAGGCGGGGTCGACATTGTAGTTCGATTCAATGGCCATCTCGCGGATCTTCGCCGTGATCTCTGCCACCTCGATCGTTCGCATGGCTCCATCCCCGGCCATCGGGAGGCGCCGTGTCAAGCCGGCAGCACCTTGACGAGGCTCCTCACGTGCTCGGCCGACTTGTCAAAAGCGGCCTTCTCCTCCTTGGTGAGCTCCAGCTCGATGACCTTCTCCATCCCTCCCGCGCCCAACTTGACCGGGACACCCATGAAAATGTCCCGCTGGCCGTACTCCCCTTGCAAGTAGGCGGCGCAGGGCAGGATGCGCTTCTTGTCCTTGAGGATGGATTCAACCATTTGGACGATGGAGGCGCCCGGCGCGTAGAAGGCGCTCCCGGTCTTGAGGTAGTTCACGATCTCGGCGCCGCCGTCCCGGGTGCGCTGGACGAGGGCCTCGATGCGCCCGGGCTTCATGAGGGCCGTAATGGGGATGCCGGAGACCGTGCTGTAGCGCGGGAGAGGCACCATGCTGTCTCCGTGACCGCCAAGGACGCAGGCGTGCACGTCCTCGACCGAGACGTTCAGCTCCATGGCGATGAAGGTCCGGAAGCGCGCGCTGTCGAGCACGCCGGCCATCCCCATGATGCGCTCGCGGGGGAACTTGCTCCGGCGGTGCGCGACGGTGACCATGACGTCCAAGGGATTTGAGACCACGATGAGAATGCAGCCGGGGGAACGCTTGACCACCTCATCCGTCACCGAGGAGACGATCTTCGCGTTGGTGTTGATGAGGTCGTCCCGGCTCATGCCGGGCTTGCGGGCGATCCCGGCGGTGATGACGACGATGGCCGAGCCCGCGGTGTCGGCGTAGTCGTTCGTCCCGGTGATGCGGCAGTCGAAGCCCTCGACCGGGGCGCTTTCGTAGAGGTCCAAGGCCTTGCCCTGGGGGACACCCTCGATGATGTCGATGAGGATGATGTCGCCCAGTTCTCTCGCGGCCGCCCAGTGGGCGGCGGTGGCGCCGACGTTGCCGGCGCCGACGATGGTGATCTTCGGTCGGCCCATGCTCTCCTCCCGCGCGCTACATGTTCCTGACGATGACTCTCCCGAACTCCGAACAGGAGACCTTCCTGGCGCCCTCCATCTGGCGCTCGAAGTCGTAGGTGACGGTCTTCTGCCCGAAGGTCTCCTCCAGGCCCTTGACGACGAGGCCGGCCGCCTCCCGCCAGCCCATGTATTCAAGCATCATCACCGCCGAGAGGATGATGCTGCTCGGGTTCACCATGTCCTTGCCGGCGTACTTGGGCGCGGTGCCGTGGGTGGGCTCGAAGAAGTGGATCTGGTCCCCGATGTTCGCCCCAGGCGCGATGCCGAGGCCTCCCACCTGGGCCGCGATGGCGTCGGAGAGGTAGTCCCCGTTTAGGTTCGTGCAGCAGAGGACCTGGTACTCCCGCGGCCGGGTGAGAACCTGCTGAAAGATGTTGTCGGCGATGCGGTCGTTGACGAGGACCTTCCCCTCGGGGAGCTTGCCGTCGTACTTCTTGGACACGAGCTCCTCCTCGGTGACGATGTACTTGCGATAGCGCTTCTTGAGGAAGGCGTAGCCCCAGTCCTTGAAGGCGCCTTCGGTGTACTTTTGGACGTTCCCCTTGTGGACGAGGGTGAAGTACTTGCACTTCTGCTGGATGGCGTACTCGATGGCCTTCTTGACGATGCGCTCGCTGCCGAACACCGAGATCGGCTTGATCCCGATGCCGCTGTCCTTGCGGATCTTGCAACCCATCTCCTTGTTCAGGAAGTTGATGACCTTCTTTACCTCCTTCGAGTTGAGCGGCCACTCGATCCCGGCGTAGACGTCCTCGGTGTTCTCCCGGAAGATGCACATGTCCACGTGCTCGGGGTGCTTGACCGGCGAGGGGACCCCCGGAAACCAGCGCACCGGGCGGACGCAGGCGTAGAGGTCGTTCAGCTGGCGGAAGGCGACGTTCAGGCTGCGGAAGCCGCCGCCGATGGGAGTGTAGAGGGGTCCCTTGATGGCGAAGGAGTAGTGGCGGACAGCCTCCAGGGTTTCCTGGGGCATGAGATCCCCGTACTCCCCCATGGCGTCTTCGCCCGCGTAGATGCGGTGCCACAGGATGCGCTTCTTGCCGTTGTAGGCCTTCTTCACCGCGGCGTCGACGACATCCATCATGACAGGGGTGATGTCAACGCCGATCCCGTCGCCACGAACGTAGCAGACGATCGGGTCATCCGGCATCTGGAGCTTGTTTCCCTTGAACGTGATGCGGGTCCCTTCCTTCGGCGGTTCGAGTCTTCTTTTCTTGACCTTGACGCTCATTCGACACTCCCTGCTATCAATCCGATGCCCAAGGGGGCCCTGGCCGCCGAGCCAAAGGAGGGGCGCTGCCCAAATGCCCTTCCGGGATGGCGAAACCATCCCCACCGATGGGAAACGGCGGGCGAAGGATCCCCCACCCCTGCGGCGCCCCGATGAGGCCGCCAAGCCGGGATGAGGGAGGACCATTCCTTATCACGTCCCCCCGCCTCGTGCCAGTCTTCCGGAGGTCCTGGGCGGTCGGCTTGACCTCCCGGGGCGGGCGGGGCACCATTTCTCCGCCCCCGAGGGGATGGTCTGCCCACCTCCGCCTCTGCTCTCGGCGCATCGCATGCCGCACGTCCCCAAAAAACGGTTCGGCCAGCATTTTTTGCGCGACGCGACGGTGCTGCGCGAGATCGTGGAGCTTGGCGAGATCTCCCCGGGAGAGGCGGTGCTCGAGATCGGAGCGGGGGACGGCACCCTGACCCGCGCCCTTCTCGCCGCGGGAGCCCGGGTCACCGCCGTGGAGCTGGACCGGGATCTCCTCCCCGCCCTCCGTGAGTTCGCCGCCGGGGAGCCCCGTCTTGAGGTGGTGGCGGGTGACGCCATGCAGCTCGACTACGGCTCTCTCCCCTTCCCCCAAAAGCTCATCTCCAACCTCCCCTATCAGATCGCCACGGGGATTCTCTCCCGCCTGTGCGAGTGGCCGGGCCGGTTCCCCCTCATGGTGGTGCTGGTCCAGCGCGAAGTGGGGCGGCGCCTCGCCGCCCCGCCCGGCGGCAAGGACTACGGGACCCTCACCCTGTGGGTGGGCCACCGCTACGCGGTCGAGGTGCGCCGGGTGGTCCCCCCGGGGGCCTTCAGCCCGCCTCCCCAGGTGGACTCTGCCCTCCTGCGTCTGAGAGCCCGGCCCAGACCCCTCGTGGAGGTGGCCGACGAGGAGGCCTACTTCCGCCTCATCCGGGCCGCCTTCGCCCTGCGCCGCAAGACCTTGCTCAACAACCTGCGGAATTTCCCCGCTCCCGGCGAGAGCCGGCCCGACTGGGCCGAAGTGCTCGCCCGCGCCGGGGTGGAGGGAAGACGCCGCGCCGAGACCCTGGACGCCGAGGCGTTCGCCCGCATCCTCCGGGCCCTCTCGGCCTGAGGGGCCCGCCTTTGGCCTCCCGCGTTCTTCTTTACCGCTCGGGCGCTCTGGGGGACACCCTCCTCGCCGTGGGCGCGCTGGACGCCCTCAGGAGGCGCTACCCGGAGGCCGCGATCACTCTTGCCGCGCGGCCGGCCTACGCCGCCCCTCTCCTCGACGCAGGGCGGACCGACGCCCTCCTCGACGCCGAAGGAGGCCCCTTCCGTCTTCTCTACGAAACCTCGCCCGAGGAGGATGACCTCGCCCGGCTCCTGCGATCCTTCGAGGCCACCGTCTTCTTCACCCAAGACCTCGGAGGGGAGGCCGCCCGGCGGCTGGCCTCGCTGGGAGCGGGCCGCCACCTCCTCGCCCCTCCTTTCCCTCCCGAGGGAGAGAAGCTGCACGTGGCCCAGTGGATGGTGCGGGCCCTCGTCCCCCTGGGGGTGGATCCCGAGCCCTCTCCCCCCGCCCCCCTCATCCCCTCCGTCAAAAGCCGGGCCGAGGCCGCGACCCTGCTGGAACGGCTGGGCTTGGGAGAAGGCGCGTTCCTCGCCTTGCATCTTGGTGGCGGCGGGCGCGCCAAATGGGCGCCTCCCGGGGCGATCGCCCGGATCGCAAGGGCCCACTGCGCCCGGGCCGCCGCCCGGCCCTTGCTCATCCAGGGACCGGCGGACGAGGAAGCGTGCGCCACATTTTTGAAGAAGTGGGGGGAGGCGCTTCCCGTGGCCCGGGCTCCCCGCGCCGAGGTCCTCGCGGCCCTCTTGGCCCAAGCGGCCGCCTTCATCGGAGGCGACTCGGGAGTGAGCCACTTGGCCGCTCTGTGCGGGGCGCCCGCGCTGACGCTCCTGGGCCCGGCTTCGGCCCCCGGGCGCTGGGCGCCCTTGGGAGCCAGAGCCGGCTGGCTCCCCTGGGATCGAGCGGCGGAGGGAGCCGAGCGGCTCGCGTCCCTGGCCGCGCGGCCGCTCTGACGCGGGGGGAAGGCCAGCCCTCAGTCCAGGTATTTCCCGAGACGGCTCCATCGGGGAGAGCCCCTCTCCCCGTTCCAGGACCAATAGATGAGGAAGGCGACTCCGCGGATCTTGCTGTCCCAGCAGGCGGCGCGCCAAAGGGAACAGGGGAAGGGAAAGTCCAAGGAGTAGTCCCCGAACCGCACGCGCAGGCGGTCGAGCTGCTCACCCCGCTTGAGGAATCCCCAGAATCGGCTGTCCTGGCTGTTGTTCCGATTGTCCCCCAGCATGAAGAGATGCCCCGGAGGGACACGACGCGGGCCCCAGGTTCGCTCCGTCCCGCCGGCCTCCCCGTCCGGCTTGAAGACCGCGTAGGACTCCTCAATGGGCCGGCACGACTCGGGGCGCTCGGGGGTCGGGCAGTTGATGTAGACCCTCCGGCCCCGCACCATCACCGTCTCGCCGGGAAGCCCCACCACGCGCTTGATGAAGTCTCTGTTCTCGTCCCGCGGGTAGCGGAAGACGATGATGTCCCCCCGGCGGGGCTCGCGGAACCAATAGAGGAACTTGTTGACGAGGATGTGATCCCCGACGAGGAGGGTCTCCTCCATCGAACCGGAGGGGATCTTGAACGCCTGGACGATGAAGGTGCGCACAATCAGGGCGAGCACCAGCGCGATGAGGATCGCCTCGGAGTACTCGCGGACGGTGGACTTGCCCCTCCTCGCCTGCGCCTCTTCCCGGCTCGCCGCCGCCTCCGGCCCCGTCACGCGCCCTCCCGTCCCACGTTCAAAACGGCCATGAAGGCCTCCTGGGGCACTTCCACGGTCCCGATGTTCTTCATCCGCTTCTTTCCCTCTTTTTGCTTCTCAAGGAGCTTGCGCTTGCGCGTGATGTCTCCCCCGTAGCACTTCGCGGTCACGTCCTTCCGCAGGGCCCTTACCGTCTCCCGGGCGATCACCCGGTTTCCGACAGCGGCCTGAATGACCACTTCGAACATCTGGCGGGGGATGAGCTGCCGCATCTTCCCGACGAGGGCCCGGCCGTAAAAGTAGGCCTTCTCCTTGTGGAGGATGGTGGAAAAGGGGTCGATGGGCTGGCCGTTCAGCAGGATGTCCAGCTTCACCACTACGGCGGGCCGGAACCCCAGGTGCTCGTAGTCGAAGCTCGCATAGCCGCGGGTGATGGATTTGAGCTTGTCATAGAAGTCGAAAAGGATCTCCCCGAAGGGGAGCTCATAGATGATCTGGACAGTCTTGGGATCGATGTACTCCATGGAGCGCTGGACGCCCCGCTTCTCCTGGGCCAGCTTGAGGACCGCCCCCACGAACTCCGCCGGGGTCAAGATGGTCCCCACGATGAAGGGCTCCTCGACGCGCTCGATGCGGGAGAGGTCGGGCAGCTTCGCCGGGCTGTCGATCTCGGTCATCGTGCCGTCCCTCAGATAGACGCGGTAGATCACCGTGGGGGCGGTGATGATGAGGGTGAGGTCGTACTCCCGCTCGAGCCGCTCCCGGATGATGTCCATGTGAAGCAAGCCCAAAAACCCGCACCGGAAGCCAAAGCCCAGGGCCGCCGACGTCTCGGGCTCGAAGTTGAAGGCCGAGTCATTGAGGCGCAGCTTCTCCAGGGCGGCCCTCAGGTCCTCGTAGTCGGCGCTGTCGGCCGCGTAGAGGCCGCTGAAGACCATGGCCTTGGGCTCTTTGAAACCTGAGACGGGCTTCTCGGCCGGTCGCTCGGCCAAGGTGATCGTGTCCCCCACCCGTGTGTCGCTCACTTGGCGTATGGCGGCCGAGAGGGCTCCCACCTCCCCGGGCCCCAGGACATCGACCAGGATCTCATGCGGGGTGTAAACGGCCAGGTGGATCACCTGGTATTCCCGCCCGTTGGACATGAGCCGCACCGTGTCGCCCTTGCGGAGGGTCCCCTGAAAAACCCGCACGAGGGGGACCGCCCCCAGGTAGGAGTCGAACCAGGAGTCGATGACGAGCGCCTGAAGCGGGGCGCCGGGATCCCCCTTGGGCGGGGGGATGCGCTCCACGATGGCGTCGAGCAACTCGCTCACCCCGGTGCCCTCCTTGGCGCTCGCGAGGAGGCACTCCTCCCCGCCGATGCCGATGATCTCCTCGATCTGGGTCCTCACGCGCTCAGGGTCGGCCGCGGGAAGGTCGATCTTATTGATGACGGGAATGATGGCCAGATTCTGCTCGAGGGCCAGGTAGGCGTTCGCCAGGGTTTGGGCTTGGACGCCCTGGGTGGCGTCCACCAGCAGGAGGGCCCCCTCGCAGGCCTTCAAGCTGCGGGAGACCTCGTAACTGAAGTCCACGTGGCCGGGAGTGTCGATGAGGTTGAAAATGTAGGACGCCCTGCCCGGGGGCCGGTAGGTGAGGCGTACGCTGGCCGCCTTGATGGTGATGCCCCGCTCGCGCTCGAGCTCCATGGAATCCAGCACCTGCGCGGACATCTCCCGGGCGGAGAGTGCCCCCGTCCGCTCCAGGATGCGGTCCGCCAAGGTGGATTTCCCGTGGTCGATATGGGCGATGATCGAAAAATTCCGAATATTCTCGAAACCCACGGCCAGAAAAGCACTCTCAGGGAGGGGACCGAAACGCCCTGCGGCGGGCCGGGCGGCGAGCCGGGCCGCATTCCAGCCGACAAGCATAGCCGATCTCAACCCCGAACGCACCCGCACGGGGGGAGGCCTCCTCAGCCTCCCTGTCCGGGGCGGGAGGGAGGCGGATCCGGATTGTTCCTCTCGCCCGCCGGTGCTAGCATGAAGAGGATGGCTCCATTCGATCGAACGACGATGGCATAGGACTTTGACCGATGAAGCGCTCGCGATGGCTTCCCTTCCTCGCCGGTGGGGCGGCGCTGGGCGTCCTGGCCCTCGCCGGGGGGGCCCGCTCCGCCACCTCCCCGGAACATCCGTTCGGAAGCCACGTTTTCATCGAGGCGGTCAAGCGACTCCGCCCCTCGGTGGTCCACATCCGCGTCAAGCCCCGCGATGCGGGAGGAACCTTGGGATTCGGCTTCTTCGGCCGGGGGAAGAAAAAGGAGCCTGGGCCCTTCTTCGACTTCGAGGAGGGCCTCGCCCAGCAGCGCTTCAACGTGGGCTCGGGGATCATCGTCTCCGCCGACGGCTACATCCTCACCAATCACCACGTGATCAAGGACGGCGCGGAGTTAACCGTAAAGTTGAACGATGGCGAGGAGCTGCGCGGCCGCCTCATCGGGGTGGACGAGAAGACCGACCTCGCTTTGCTCAAGGTCGATCCCAAGAAGCCCCTCCTCCCGGCGGCCTTGGGCGACTCGGACACCGTTGAGGTCGGCGAGTGGGTTCTCGCCATTGGCAGTCCCTTCGGCCTCGCCCAGTCAGTGACGGTGGGGATCATCAGCGCCAAGGGCCGCAATCTGGGCGAAGGCCCCTATGACGATTATCTGCAGACCGACGCCGTCATTAATCCAGGCAACTCGGGAGGGCCCCTGGGAAACAGCCGAGGGGAGGTGATCGGCATCAACACCGCCATCTTCTCCCGGGGGCGAAGAACCTGGAGCATGGGCATCGGATTCGCCATCCCCGTCAACCAGGCCAAGGCGGTCATCGACGACCTCCGCCACAAGGGATATCCCGTCCGGGGCCGCCTGGGGGCAACCATCGCCGAGGTTCCTCTCGAGGAGGGGCGCCGCCTCGGGCTGGGGAGAAACGAGGGGGCCAAGCTGGCCGAGGTCGTGCGCGGTGGTCCCGCCGACCAGGGGGGGCTACGCCGGGGGGACGTGGTTGTGGAGTTCAACGGCACGCCGGTCAGCACGTGGGAGAGCCTGCCGCGGATGGTGGCGCGCGCCCGGCCCGAGAGCGAAATCCAAGTCAAATACTACCGCGATGGAAAGCTCCACTCCGCCCGCGTGCGCATCGGAAGGAGCCCCGAGGCACCCCTCTCAGTCAAGGCTGACCCCCGGACTCCCCTGGGGATGCGCGTGGAGCCCATGACCCCCCAACTGGCGCAACGCTTCGGCCTGGAGAACGGCATGGGCCTCGTGGTCTCGGCGGTGCAGCGGGACGGCCCGGCGGCAAAGGGGGGCATCCTCCCCGGGGACGAGATCCTCGAGGTGAACCACGCCCCCGTCCGCACCCTGCCCCAATACGAGGAGGCCGTGAAGCGGGCCGAGAGTGAAGGCTCGGTGCTCCTCCTGCTCCGCCGGAGGGGGACTCACATCTTCGCCGCCTTGCGGTTGCCTGGATGAGGGCGAAGTCCGCCCTGGCTCACGCGGCGGCGCTCCGTGTCGGGGGCGTCGCCCTCCTCCTGATGGCCGGGCTCTGGGCCGCCGGCGCTCAGGCGGCGCGGGACCGCGAAGGCCGCCGCAGCCCCATCGTGCGCGCCGTCGAGCGCGCAGCCCCGGCCGTCGTCAACATCAGCGCCCTGCAAGTCCACGAGGCGGCCAATCCCTTCTCGCGCTACAACAACCCCCTGGTGGAGGAGTTTTTCCGCGACTTTTTCGGCCGGGCGCCCTCCCTCCGGCCCGAGCGCAGCCTGGGCTCAGGGGTGATCATCCGTCCCGACGGCTACATCCTCACCAACGAGCACGTCATCTCGCGCGCGAGCGAGGTCCGCGTCTTCCTCTCCGGCAGGCACACCTTTCCCGCGCGCCTCATCGGCTCGGACCCGGCGAACGACCTGGCCGTGATCAAGATCGACGCCAAGGAGCCCCTCCCCCATCTCCCGATGGGCCGCTCGGACGACCTCATGATCGGCGAAACGGTGATCGCCATCGGCAACCCCTTCGGCCTGGCCCACACCGTGACCACGGGGGTGGTGAGCGCTCTGGGCCGCGCCCTGGAGGAGAGCCGAGGCGGGGGACGGCGCCACCCGGCCGACTTCATCCAGACGGACGCCTCCATCAACCCGGGCAACTCGGGCGGCCCTCTCCTCAACATCTATGGCGACCTGGTGGGGATCAACACCGCAATCTTCAGCACCGCCCAGGGCATCGGCTTCGCCATCCCGATCGACCGGGCCCACCGCATCGTGAGCGACCTCATCCTCTTCGGAAAGGTCCGGAAGGGGTGGGTGGGCCTGGTCCTTCAAGACCTCACCCCCCGCCTGGCCCGGCAGATAAGCTTCCCCTCCGGGCAGGGCGCCGTGGTCGTCCAGGTGCTGGAGGCGAGCCCCGCGCAAAAGGCCGGCCTGCGCCGCGCGGACATCCTGCTCGCCTTTGGTGGCCGGGAGATCGCATCCCACGAGGATTATCTAAACGAACTGGCCGGCTACACCGTGGGCTCAAAAGTGGACCTCAAGATGTGGCGCGCGGGCGAGGTCTTCGGGCGTGAGATCAGGCTGGCCGAGGTGCCTACGGGCCTTGCGGACGCAATCGGGTGGGACTGGCTGGGCCTTCGGGCGGGGCCCATCGACGCCGAGAATGCCCGCATCTACCAGCCCCACACCCGCAAGGGGGTGATCATCACCCGCGTCCTCCCGAACGGCTCGGCTGATGCCATCGGGATCCGGCCGGGCGACGTGATCCGCCAGATCAACGGGCTCGCCACCGACGACATGGACGCCTTCAAGGAGGCGCTCGTGAGGGCGCGCGAGTTCCCCCGCGTGCAACTCCTGGTCCAGCGCCGCAAGCAGGGGTACAACGTGACGCTCGAGCCCTGACGCCTCAGGCCGGAACTTTTGAGCCGAAGTGGCGGGCGTGTTGCTGGAGGGCGAAGCGGTCGGTCATCCCCGCCAAGTAGTCGCACACCATGCGGTGGCGGCCGTCCGCCTCCTCGCGGCGAGCCACGTGAGGGGGCAGCTTGGCCGGATCGGCAATATAGGCCTGGAAAAGGTCGGTTAAGGTACGGCGGGCGCTCTCCCCGAGTTCCAATACCCGCCGATTGCGGTACATCCGATCCATCAGGAACCGCTTCAGCTCCTGGTTCCGCTCCGCCATCGCCTCGCCGAAGCCGGCAACACCATGGCCACGGCGCCGCACGTCAGCGACGTCCTGGAGGCCCAGCGCCTCTGCGCGCCTCTGGGTCGAGGCGATGAGGTCCATCACCTGGGCGTTGATGATCCGGCGGATGGTTTCGTGCTTGGCCTCCCGGGGCGTGGCCCCCGGGAACGCCCGGCGGGCCGCTCCGAAATGCTCGGCCCACAGGGAGGTCTCCATGGCGTCCTCCACGCGGAAGAGGGACGAGGAGAGGCCATCGTCCAAATCGTGGTTGTTGTAGGCGATCTCATCGGCCGCATCCACGACTTGGGCTTCGAGGCTTGGGGCGATCTCGCTCGTCAGGCCCTCCGGCATGGGGCCCTGGTAGCGGTCGATGTACTTGATGATCCCCTCGCGCGTCTCCCAGGTGAGATTGAGGCCGGGAAAGGAGGGATAGCGCCGCTCCAGGCGCTCGACGATGCGCAGGGCCTGGAGGTTGTGCTCGAAGCCGCCGTGGCCCGCCATCAGCCCGTCGAGCACCTTCTCCCCGGCGTGGCCGAAGGGCGGATGCCCCAGGTCGTGGGCCAGGGCCACGGCCTCGGACAACTCTTCGTTCAGGCGCAGCGCGCGGGCGATGGAGCGCGCGATCTGGCTCACTTCGAGGGTGTGGGTGAGGCGGGTGCGGTAGTGGTCCCCCTCGTGGTTCACAAAGACCTGCGTCTTGTACTCAAGGCGCCGGAAGGCGGTGGTATGGATGACTCGGTCGCGGTCCCGCTGGAAGGCCGTGCGCATGGGATGCTCGGGCTCGGGATGGGCCCGCCCGAGGCTCCGGGCGCTGTGCGCCGCATAAGGGGCAAGGAGCTCGGCCTCGCGCCGCTCGATGAACTCGCGCATCCCGACCAACGCCGGCCTCCTACCTTCCGCGCTCGCCTCCCGAGGCGGCGGCCCGGCCCCGCCGGGCGGGGGGGATGCCCGCCCGCCAGGCGGCGAAGAGATAGGTCGTCGCCAGCCCTCCCCACGGCGCCCACCGCTCGGCCCGCCCGCGCACGCGCCTCTCCTCGGCCCACGCCCTCCCAAGACAGTAGCGCGCCACGACCTTCTGCACGCCCAAATCCCCTCCCGCAAACGCCTCGACGCGGCCCAGCCCCCGGAAGAGCGCCTGCTCGGCCGTCCAGCGCCCGACCCCCCGGAGAGCGGTGAGGCGCCCGATTGCCTCCTCCAAGGGGAGGCGGCGCAGGGCCTCCGCATCCAGCGCGCCATCGGCGGAGGCCACGGCCACCCCGATGACATACTCCGCTTTCCGCGCAGAGAATTGCAAACCGCGGAGGGTCTCGGGCCGCGCCCGCACCAGGCGCTCGGGACGAGGGAAGGCAAAGTGGGTCTGACCCCCAATCACGAGCCTCTCCCCCCACCGCCCGACCATGCGGGCACGAATGATCCCGCCGAAGGTGAGGTTCACCTGCTGGGTGGTGATCGCCGTCACGAGCGCCTCGAACACACTCAGGTAGCGGACAGGGCGAAGCCCATGAAAACGCTCCACCAAGGGAGCCAGGTGCGGATCCCCGCGGGCCATCTCGTAGAAGGGCCTAAGATCCAGGTCCAGGGCCAGGATGTGGCGGAGCGCCGCCTCCCCCGCCTGGGCCGCCCGCCGGGGCAGGCGGCCCGGCGCCCGCAGCTGGAGCGCCACCGGGGCCCGGGGACCGGCCCCCCCCCGCCTCCGCCTCGAGGAGAAAGAGACCCCCCGCCCCATCCTCCACCGCCCGGCGGTAGACCCTGCCGTCGTAGCGGTTCACGCGCTCATCGGGCGCCACCTGAAAGCGGCTCAAACTCTCGTGGAAGCGCAACGGGCCGCGGGGGCGGATGCTTTTGCGCAAAACCCCCACTCTAGGCCACCATCCGGCGGCCCACGAGGGCGCACGAGACGGACAAGAAGGCCGCCGTGCAGGCGAAGAGGAAAAACAGATGCCAAGCCGCGTTTTCCACCCGGCCATGAACGATGAGGCCCCGCGCGAGCTCCACCGCGTGGGTGAGGGGGAGCGCCATCGAAAGCGTCTGCATCCATTCGGGGAGGCCGGAGATGGGAAAGAAGGTGCCCGCGAAAAAGAACATGGGCATCACCACGAGGGAGAAGTGGAAGTTGAAGAAGGTGTGGCTCGGCGCGACCGAGGTGGCGATGAGCCCCAGCGCGGCGAACATCAGGGCCTCCAGAAACACCACGGGGATGACGGCCAACGCCCAAACGGAGCCGACCAGGCCGAAGGCGGTGAGGACGATCAGCATGAGGATGGCCCCGATCAGGGCGCGGGTGGCGCACCAGAGGAGGTCCCCCAGCACGACGTCCCCCACCGTCAGGGGGGCGGAGAGCATCGCCTCGTAGATGTGCTGGATGCGCATGCGGGAGAAGGTCCCGTAGGTTGCCTCGTAGGAGGAGGACCACATGGCGATCGAAACCACCAGCCCCGGAGCGATGAACTGCGCGTAGGGCATGCCCGCGATGGCGGGGACGAGGCGGCCAAGCCCGTAGCCAAACGCCAGAAGGTAGAGAAAATGCTCGGCCAGGCTGCCCGCCCACTCGGCCAGAAAAAACGAGCGGTACATGACGAGGTGCCGCACCCAGACGCGCAGCGCCCGGTGGCTCGGAGCGTGGGGCCAAGGCTTCATTCGCGCAGCTCCCGGCCCGTGAGCCGGAGGAACAAGTCCTCCAGGGTGGCGGGCCGGCGCAAAAAGTTCCTGCGCCCGGAGGAGATGAGGCGTTCCATCACCGGCGCCCCGTTCCGGCAGTAGAGGTAGAGCGTGTCGCCCACCCGCTCGGCGTCGAGGGAGAGCCCGTCGAGGGCGGAAAGCGCCGCTTCCTCCTCCGCTCCGCGAAGCTCGATCACGTCCTCCCCCACCCTCTCCCGCACGAGCTCGCGCGGGGCGCCCTCGACGAGAAACTTCCCCACGTCCATCACCCCGATCCGGTCGCAGAGCTGGGCCGCCTCCTCCATGTAGTGGGTGGTGAGGAGGATGCTCAGCCCCTGCCGCCTGAGCTCCCGGAGGCGGTGCCAGACGAGGTGCCTCGCCTGGGGGTCGAGGCCGGTCGTGGGCTCATCCAAGATGAGGAGGCGCGGCCGGTGGACGAGGGCGCGGGCGATGAGCAGCCTGCGCTTCATGCCGCCCGAGAGGGTCTTGATCTGAGAGCTCCACTTCTCCCGGAGCTGAAAAAAATCGAGCAGCTCCTCGATCCGAGGGCGCGAATTGCGGCGCGGAATGCCGAAGTAGCCCGCGTAAACCCAGAGATTCTCGTAGACGGTCAGCTCGGTGTCGAGGGTGCCCTCCTGGGGGACGATGCCCGTGC
>CAYMWZ010000002.1:0-10442 GCA_964394385.1 uncultured Nitrospinaceae bacterium
ACCTCTTCACCATGCCGAAGCTGAAGCCTCTCACCAGGTGCTTGCGAATGAAGATGCCGATGATAATGAGCGGGAAGGACGTCCCCACCGCGAGGGCGGCCTGGCTTCCGTAGATGCGCCCCTCGGTCGTTCCCTCGTACTTGGTGAACTGGATGGGGAGCGTGACCATGTTCGTCTTGGTGAGGATGAGGGCCATCAAGTACTCGCTCCAGGTTAGGATGAGGATGAACATAAAGGTCGCCACCACTCCGGAGCGGATGAGGGGGAGGGTGATCTCCCAGAACGTTCGCCACCGGTTCGCCCCCAGGATAGCCGCGGCCTGCTCCACCTCGAGGGGGACCTCGTCCACGAAGCTCTTGGTCATCCAGACCGAGTAGGGCAGCGTCGTGATCACGTAGACGAGGATGACGCCCGTGGCTGTGTCCAAGAGGTAGATGGCTGAGTAGTAAAGGGTAAGGGGGACGGCCACGACGATTGGCGGGATCATCCGGAACATCAGCAGGTTGAACATTCGCACCTCGGAGAGGATCCCCTGGCGCGAGACTCCGTAGGCCAAAAGGGTGCCGAAGGCAACGGAGATCGTCGTGGAAACGAGCGATATCAGGAGGCTGTTTCCCAGGGACTCGTGCGGCGTCTGGAGCGTGAGGGTGATTTGAGCGGCAGTCCTTTGGACGGTGGCGCCCCAGACTGTGCGGTAGCTGTCCAGCGTGGGGGAGAGGGTCCAGTAGACGGGCGGCCAGGAAATCCACTCGTAGTCGGGCTTGAACGAGGTCATGACGATCCAGTAGATGGGGAAGCCCACAACGAAGAGCCAAACGCCCAGCATCGCGAACCGAAAGACCCTGTATAGCCTGCTCCTCGTCTTTTTGCTCATGCGCGGCTCTCCTCCGACTGGTACATCTCGTCGAGAGCCCTTTTCTCCTTCCGGAGGAGCCGGATGGCGAAGAGCACGATCACAACCATCATCAGCATGACGACGTAGGACATCGCCGCGCCCTTGGAGATGTGGAAGTAGCTCCAGGTGGTCAGATAGATGTAGACGGGAATGGTCTCGGTCACCGTGCCCGGACCCCCCTGGAAGAGAGCCCACACCTTGGGAAATTCCCCGACCGCCTCGAGGAAGCGCAGGACCAGCACAAGGACAATCACCGGCCGCAGGAGAGGCAGCTGCACCTCGAGGAAGATCCTCCAGCGGCTGGCGCCTAGGCTCCGCGCCGCCTCCGCGAGCTCAGGTGGCAGGGAGGAGAGACCGGCCAGCATGATGATGAAGGCGAAGGGGGTCCAGTTCCATATCTCGAGGCAGACAGTGGTGAGGACCGCAATCCTCGGGTCGGCGAGCCAGCTCACGTTGATGTCGAGCCCCGAGACCGCACTCAGGATCCCGTTGATGGGCCCTTTCTGGTAGAGGAGCATCTCGAACGTGTAGGCGATCACGATCGGAGGCGTGAGCATCGGGAGGATGAAGAAGGAGTAGAACAGCGCGTGCCCCCGGAAGGGCTTGTGCATCAGGAGGGCCAGGCCGAAGCCGACCGCGAAGCAGCCCACGGTCGAGGTGAAGGCGAAGACGAGCGAGCGCACGACGGCCCAGTGGAAGCGCGGGTCGCCGAGGACCTCCCCGAACATGGCCAGCCAGACGAACTCGGCGTTCCACCAGCTCGTCAGGTAGATGGTCCAGGAGTGGAAGCTGAAGTAGATCTGCAACAGGAACACTGGGAGGAGGAACAGGAGAAGAGCCGTGAGAGGGGCCAGCAGGGTCCACTTGAAAAGCGAGGCCCCCGAGACTCTTCCTCTTCTGAGTCCCGTCGTCGCAACCATGGCGTGGCGCGGCGCCGGAGAATCAGGCCGGCTTGTCAATGGTGGGGAACGCGGCCTTGTAGCTTGCGAGATCCTCCTTGAGTTTGGCCTTCCCGATCTTCCGAACCAACCTGCCCCACTCCTCTTGGGTCTTCGTCACGACGTCCTTCGCCTTGATTTGCCCGACGTAGGCCTCCGAGAGGTGCTTGCTGAGGGAGTCCTGGAATTCGAGGTGCCCCGTCAAGTAGACAGGAGGCGTAGCCACGAGCAGGCAGGCGCGTATAGCCTTGAGGCCACCGGGCGTGTAAGCCTCCTCGACCGCCTTGCTCGTGAAGTGGGCGACGTGCCACGGGTCGTTGAAGAAGTCCTTCCGATCGGCGACGATGATGGTGCTGTTCTCCCGCGTCGCCCAGTACATCGCCAGGTAGGCCGCCTGGCGCTTGTTGGGGCTGTAGCGGTTGACCATGACCGAGGAGATGCCCCCGATCGAGCGGTGGACGAGCCTGCCGGTGAGCTTCGATCCGGGAACGAGGCCGTAGAGCCACTTCCCGCGCGTCGCCGAGGCCTCGCTCTCCAGGCCCGAGATGATGCCCGTGAAGTACTGGGAGGAGAAGATGTGGCCGTTCCGGTGCTGCGGGATCATCTGGGGGCTCCCCCAGCCGGGCGCCTCGGGCGGGGAAACCTCCCTCAGTTTGATATAGGTCTCGACGGCGTACTCGCCGGCGGGAGTGTTCAGGGTGGGCTCCAGGTCATCGGTGAAGGTGAATCCGCCGGCGCTGTAGAAGTACATGTACCACCAAAGGACCCCGCTCGCCCGGTTTCGCAGGCTGCCCGAGCCGAAGAGCCCCTTGTCGGGGCGGTGGAAGAACTCAAGGATCTGCTGGTGCTCCTCCCAGGTCTCGGGCCACTTGAGGGGCCTGCCGTGCTTGTCGGCGAAGCGCTTCTGCTCGTCTGGATTCTCGAAAAGATCCTTGCGGATGAGCTGGGCGTGGACGTTTCCGTCCGTGGGCATCCCGTAGGTCTTCCCCTTGTACTTGAGGAAGTTGCCGAATTCACCGACGGCCTCCAGCTTGAAGCCGGTCTCCTTCATGTACTCGTCGAGGGGCTCCAGCAGGCCCGCCGAGACGAGGGAAGGGATCATGTTCGAGTCCAGGTGGAACCAGTCGAAGGCGGGCGAGCGGGAAACCGCCTCGGCCATGACGCGTTGAGGAGCGACGAAGACGTTCACGTCCGCAATCTTCCGGACCCCGATGCCCGCCTTCTGCTTGAACTCCTGCTGCAGCCTGTCCATCGGGCCGTTGTAGTTGATTCCCCAGATCAGGCCGTTCAAGTCGGCGGGGCTGGCCTTCTTCGCCGCCGCGATGATGCGCTCCTCGTCAGGCCCAGCGTGGGCTGCGCGCCTAGCGCGCAGGACCCAAGGGGCTGCCACGGCGGCAGCGACCCCGGCCTTCATGAAATTGCGTCTGCTCACCCTGCGCTCGCCCATGACGGATCCTCCTAAAGCTCCCCACCGGTCACGCGAGGAACGGGGTCCGCCCCGCCCCTCTCGAAGAAGCCGGCTCTCCCTCCCGGATCGCTGCCGCCCGGATGAACCACTGCGCCGGCGGTCAGGATGCGGCGTGGGGCGCCGTTTCGTTCGACGCAGAGCCCTCCAGGGGCCGGACGGCGGCCTGCGGGAGAACGGCCAGAACCTCCTCGGTCCTCATCACCTTGCACAGAACGCCGTCCAGCGCCTCGAGTGCCATTTCGTGGTGCTCCGGAACGATTCCGGCGCAGGCGTCTCCCACAAGGGCCACCCTGTAGCCGCGATCGTAGGCGTCGCGCGCGGTCGTCTCCACGCAGTAATTCGTGACGACGCCGGTCACGACGAGGCTATCGATCCCCATGTAGCGCAGCACGGTGTCGAGAGGGCTCGACGTGAACGCGCTGGTCGAAAGCTTGGTCAGGACCACCTCGTTCGGCAACGGAGCCAGTTCCTCCAGTATCTCCGCCTCCTTCGAACCCGGCGGGGCGACGACGCCCTTTTCCCGGTAGCTCGGTGAGAAGTCGCGGCCGTCCTGGGTGTACGACTGGATTTTGACGAATATGACCTCCATGCCCACCCGGCGGAAAGCCCGTTGCAAACTTTGGATGTTCTTGACAACGCCGGGCAAGGTCTCGAAGAAATGCCCCCACACCTCAAACTGGCCCCGCTCCTTCGCCATCCGCGCCAGCCCGTAGTCCGGGTGGGCATCCAAATACTGCACGTCGACGATGAGCAGGGCCGTGCGCCCCGGCTCGATGGGGACCGGGGAATGGCCGAGGAAGCGCTCCTTATGCCGCGTTCGATCGCGCATGGGAGAACCTTTCTGCCGCGGTTGCGGAATCATAGCCGGAGGCACTCTTTCCGGAGCCGCTCCCGACCCGCCCCCCGCATCTGGAAATTCCCGAGTTTCCCCTGAAAAATTCTTGCCTTTAAAGCAAAACAGGCGCGGAGACATAAATCGGAATTTCCCATCTGGCCGCAGGAACATAGCGATTCTAGCAAATTCTGGCGAGGCGGGAGGACAAAATTGCCTTCAGGTCCGCCTCCTGCGGCGGAGAAGGGGCGGAAATTCCCCCGCCGCGCCAGCGAAAGGCTGGCTTTACCCTTTTTTCGCCCATCCGGCCCGATTCGGGACGTACTCCTCCATCCGATGGGATTCTCCCCGCGCGCGCTTCGCCCCGTCACGTTGGTTGTGCCAACGGCCTGATGCACGCGATGGGGCCGGGAATCCTTAAAAATAGCCCGCTCGGCACGGCCTCCTCGGCCGGGCGGGGGGCGGTCCTTCTCTTATCTTGCGTAGGACTATCCGCCGCCGGCGCCGGGTCTCGGGATCGACTTTAAAAAACGCTCTGGCCCGGGCGCGCTTTCGCGCCGGCGCTCCTGGCTGGCGGGGCGGCGGCGCGGAGGTGGAAGGTGTGGCAGTTTTGGCAGAAGTTCCGGACCTTGCTGGGCGCGTGGCATCCTTGGCATGTCTGGATGGAGGGCAAGGAGGTTGGTGCGCCCACCGCCGCCTGCCGCATCTCCTGGTGGCACGCCTCACACGGTTGGCCCTTCCACGGCTGCTCCCCGAGGGTGAGGTGGGGTCTGTGGCGGAAGCGGGCGCGCGGCCAAATCGCCCCCTGGAGGCGGGTCAGGGGCTGAATCCGGAAGTCGGCCTGGGACCATTCCAGCCCTCCGCTCTCCCGCGTGGCGTGACATCCCTTGCAGGGAGCGAACAGGGCGCCGCCCAAGCTCTGCAGACGCCGATATTCTTCCAGTTCCTTCTTCTTTTCTCCCTCCTGAAACCGCGCCTCCCAAGCTTCGCGCGTGCCCGGCGGCGGGTCCCCGCCCAGGGCGGATTTCCGGATGGTCAAAAGGCTCTCGCTGATGCCCTCGAGCTGGGCGATGATGAAGGAGTCGCGGTGGGCCTTCGGCTCGCGGGCGACTTTGAACAAGCGGCCCCGCCTCGTCTGGACGCGGAGCTGGCCCTTGAGCGCTTCGACTTCTTCCGCCTTGAGCCATTCCTTCAAGTCGGGGGTGGGCTGGAGGGCATGGCATTTCTGGCAGGCCGCCCCAAAGGCGACGGGCGAGAAATCCCTCCCGGCCGCTGGATCCCCCTGCACGTGGCAGGAGGGGCAGGTCAGCCTTTCGGTGGTGATGGAGAGATGCTGCTTGTGGCTGAATTTGGCGAGGAGGGAACCCGGGGCCGGCGGGGCGGACACCCGGAGGGGAGGATGCCCCGCGTTGAATGAGCGGAACTCATGGCAGCGCACGCACTGCAAGTCTTCCACCCGGCTCAGAAGTTCCTTTCTCCCCCGGTGTTCGATGTGGCACGTCTGGCAGGTGGGCCCGAAAGACGTTTGCGGGCCTGCCGACGCTCTCAGCGCCTTCTGGCCGCCGGCGGGGGGCAATTCCCTGTAGGCGACCGGGTGCTTGGCTCCTTCGTAGGCGCCGCCGTGGCACCCCATGCATTTGGCCTCGGGGCTCCCCTTCCAGGAAACGTGGCACGCCCCGCAGTCCGCCTCAAGGGCGGCGTGAGCCGACACCAGGGGCCCGGGGGAGAGCGGGCGTTCTCCTCCGACCCACCATCCCCAGGTGAACGCCGCGAAGGCGGCGAGCCCCAGCAGCCAAGAGGCGTGGAAGCGGAGGCGCCTGCGGTCCAGACGGTTGTAATGGCGGAAGGGATCGGGCTCGCCGATCCTTCGTTTCCTGGGAATGGGATTTCCTCCCCGAAGCGTCCCTCAGTAGTACAAGACCGAAACGATGTGAATGACCACCACGACCCAAAGAGCGTGGGAGCACGGGACGTGGATCAGGAGCCAGTACCGGAGGAGGCGTTGCAGGCTGTACTGGATGTCGATCTCCTTCTTCTCGCGGTAGATCTCTCGAAGGTCCTCCAGGAGGGCCTGCTCGCGCGGATCCAGAAATCGGCGTGTGTGCGCGAAGAGGGCCATTTTGCGCGGCATGTCGCCCGCCGAGTTCCACAGATAGGAGAGCTGCGGCGTGGGACCCGCGAGGTCGGGGGCGATTTCCTCCTCATAGAACGAGCGGATGATGCTCGACGCCTCCTTCATGAATCCCTCGGCTTCTTCCCGGAGAGAGGTCACGAGGGCAGGCACCCTCTCGAAGGTGGCCTCGACCTGCAAGTTGCCGGTGAGGGTGGGAGGGATATATTTCTGCAGGAAGAGGCCGATGAAGCCCGTGAGCGCCACCACGAGGAACAGGCCCATGAGCGCCCACGAGATGACCCCGCCGGAGACGCGGCCTCCCGTGTGCATGAACATCAGGACGAAGCTCAGCGTTCCTCCGTAGATGTGGATCTGGTACCAGTGGTGGGTCCGCCCGAGGGGAAGAAACATCAATTTCTTCCGGAGGTTCAGGAGGACCGCCAAGGCCATCAGAACCGCGGACGCGATCCCGAACGCGAGGCCGTAGCCGACGCCCGGGTTCATGGGGAAGCGGAGCCAATAGTCCGCGTACAGCAAGGCCAGGGCCGCGAGGACCAAGGAGAAACCGACGAACCACCAGGGTTCCGCGGGTCGCCACCTCATGCCGGAACGCCCTTCCCCTTCTCTTGGATCAGGAGAGCCTCCAGGCTCCTGAAGTCAGTGCGGAAGGCCGCGTCGACGGGACAGTTGTAGACGCAGGCCGGGCCCTTCGCGTTCCCGACGCACAGGTCGCACTTCGAGGACTTGATGACGGTCTGTCCCTCGGAGCCAGGCTTTTCCACCGGGAGGATGTTTCCGTAGGGGCAGCGCCGGACGCAATTCTGGCAGCCGATGCAGGTGTGCTCGTTGATGACCACCTCTCCGCCAATCTGGCTCCGGTGGATGGCGCCCGTCGGGCAGCCCACCATGCAAACGGGATCGGTGCAGTGCATGCAGGAGGAGGTCACCAGGAATTTCCCCACCTTCGTGCCTTCGCGGACGAAGCGCGGGTTTCCGCCGTGGTTGGCCGCGCACGCCCGGACGCAGTCGTCGCAGCGGACGCATTTCTCCAGATCGATCAGGAGAATGCTCCGGCCGTTGATGAACCCCAGGTCGATGCCTTTCTCCAGATGGTAAGCCTTGCTCGTTTGCTCGGCGAGGCTGAGGGTGGCCTCCAGCCGCTCTGCGGCGGTCTTCTGGATTCGCTCGCCCACCTGGGGGTATCGCTCGAGGAGGGCCTGAAAGATCTCCCTGGGGATTTTCACCACCTCCACGTAGTCCACCGAGGTCAGGGTCGCCGCCTTGGGTTCACCCCGGAGGAGGGAAATCTCCCCGAAGTACTCTCCCTTCGTGAGGTAGGTGAAGGTAAGCTCCCCCTCCCCCACATGGGCAGAGACTTTCACGAACCCCGAGCGCACGATGTAGAACGCATCCGCAGGATCCCCCTGGCGCGCGACGATCCGGTTGGGCTCGTAGGAGCGGAGCTCGGCGCTCTGGATGAGGTTTTCCATGAACCCCTGGTCGCATTCCTGGAAGAGAGGGATGGATCCCAGATCTCTCTTGATCCTCCGCTCCCGATATCCCTCCTCCACGAACTTTTTGAACGCTGGCGACTTCGACATGAGGGTGCGGAGCCCCTGGACCCGGATCTCCACCAGCTCACACTCCGTGTTGGCGATCACGGTGGCCGAGCGCGGATAGCGGGAGAGGGCGGCCGCCTCGCCGAAAATCTCTCCCTCTCCCAGGAAGACGTGTTCCTCCGGCTTGAGGTCCACGGGCATATCGGTGAGCTTGATGGGCTTGAAGGCCTCAGGCGACACGTTGAAGGCAGAGCGCGTCTCTCGCGTCTTTGGCTGGAAGAGGGTGAGGAGGCCGCTCCAGCCGGACCGGCGCTGGATATCTGTGCGGCCGAGGCTCACTGGCGGAAGGGAGCGTAGGAAGACCTCCACCCTGCCCTTGCGGACGAAATAGGCGGACTCCCCGTAGTCTCCCTCCCGGACGATGATGTCCTGGGGCTCGAATTGGAGGATGCTCACGTGCGGCTGGAGCTTGGTGAGGGTCCGCTCATTGAGGCCTTCAAAGATGGGGATTTTGCGCATCTCGCCGGTGGGGACGACCGCGAAGCCCAAATCCACGCCGGGGCTCGCCAAGATGGCGGCGTGGGCGGCCGCTTCTTCTTCGCTTGCAAGGGCCGTCTTGCGGGTGGCCTCGGCGGGCAGCCTCGCGCCCTCGGCCTCCAGGCGCTCGCGCATTTCGGGCGGTATGGGCTCGTCCGGGAACTCGTCGATGATGAGGTCGCTCTCGGGCTGGCCCACGCACACGAGCACATAGCCCGCCTCCCGCTCGGCCTCGTCCAGGGCCGCCGCCTGCTCCTGGTCGATGGTCCCCTTGAGGCAGCGCACCTTGCAGGTGGAGCAGACCCCCGAGCGGCAGCCCGAATCGAGGTCGACGCCTTCCAGCAGGGCGACGTCGAGCACCGTCTGGTCCGATTTGACCACGACCTTCTTGTCCGCCCGGATGAAGTGTATGGCGTGCTCCCCCAGGGCCTTGTCCGTGGCCTCGGCCGGCTTCTGGACGACGGTCTTCGCCGGGGTGAATTTTTCCGACTTGATGCGGGCCGCGTCGTAGCCGATCGCGGGGAGGATCTCCCAAACGGAGTCCATCATGGGCGGCGGACCGCACAGGAAGACGTATTCCGGCTCGCCCGGAAGGAGATGCTCCTGGAACATCTCCTTGCTGATGCGGCCGGTCAGCCCCTTCCAGTTCGGGTCGTCCGATTGGGAGAGGGCGATCTGGACCTTGAGGTTGGGATTTTGGCGCGCGAGCTCTTCGAGTTCTTCCCGGAAGATGATGTCCTTGGAGGAGCGGGTGCAAAAGAACAGCGTGGCCTGCACGGGGAGGCTCTTGTGGGTCAGGTAGCGGGCAATGGACATCATCGGCGTGATGCCCGCCCCGCCCCCGATGAGGCCGATCCGCGAAGCCATCCCGTCTTCAAAGCAGAAGACGCCGAAGGGGGCCTTGATGCGGTAGCGCTGCCCCGGCTTGGCGTTCTCGAACATGTACTTGGACAGGATGCCGTTGGGGTTCACCTTGATGGTGAGCTCGAGGAAGGGCTGGGTCGGGGAGGAAGAGATCGTGAAGGGCCGGGTCACCGGCCTCGGGGAGACCTCCGGGGGCACCTCGGCCGTGATGTTCGCGAATTGTCCTGGACGGTAGTAGAGGTCGTAGCCCGAGAGGTCGAACCGGTAACTCTTGACGTCGGATGTCTGCTGAATCACCTCGATGAGAGGGAGGTCCATGTCAAGCGGCGGCATGTCGGTTCCTCTCCCGGCCGTCGCCAAAATGGCGGTGATGGTCGCCGGTCTTGTGACGCCATCCGGCGCGGGGGCTGCGCCTCCTCCTCAGGCTCCTGGGGAAGCTCCAATCGAGGTGTGGATGGCTATTTCACTTCGTCCAGATGTTTTAGCGCCGCTTGAGCGGCCTTGCCGATTGCCTCGGCCGCGGCCTTCGCCTGCGGGGGGGCCGCCCCCGCCAGGGGAGTGGCCGCCTGGATGAGGCTATCCAGCGTGGGGTGCTTGATCTCCGCCCCCTTCAGGCCCGCCAGCCGCTTGCCTATCGCCGCTTTTGCGGCGTTCTCGAGGGCGGATGAGCCCGCTGAGCGTGCCAGAGTCTCCACCGCGGCCTGCAGGCCCGCCACATGTTCCGCGGCCCGCCATTTCTTCATGACGCCATCGGGCCGGGGCTCCCAGTGGCGCACCGAGCCCGCGAGTTCTTTTGCCATTTCCAGGTCGAGCTTCACCGGATGGCCGGCCGCCACCATCTCCCCCGTCATCCCCCCGTGGCACCCGAAGCAATTGGGGGCCGACCAGGAGGGGTTCCGCGTGTCCGGCATGCCGAGCGCCCTGGCCTTCTTCAGGCGGTCCTTGTCGTTCTCTTGGCTGTGGACCTTGAGCCACTTCTCGGCGCCGCCGTGGCAGCTCTCGCAGCTCACGCCGAACTCGGGCTCTTTGGTGCCAATCTGGGTCGCGTGGCAGTTGAGGCAGACTTTCGATGTGTAGGGGTCCGCTATGTTGAGCTTCTTCGCGATGGCGACCGCCTTGTCGCCCTCGAAGAGCGCAAGGCTCTTCGAGTGCTTGTGCTTTTGGAGCGATTCGACGGAGACCTTGTGGCAGGTCGCCGTACAGGAGGCGGGGCCGACCACTACCCCTGCGGAGGGC
>CAYMWZ010000002.1:10452-31626 GCA_964394385.1 uncultured Nitrospinaceae bacterium
CCACGGCACTCGGGACAAAAGCGATGGAGAGAACGAATAGGAGGGAATACGCGCACTTCGCGATGAGAGCGGGATACCTCTCCCTTTGACGCATCCTCCAGTGGCACGAGATCATCGCCTTTCTCCCCAAGAGAAACTTCCCTCAGACGGCGGGAAAACGGAACGAGGGGGGAACGAAATCATTTTACCACTTTCCCCTCCTCTGTCACCCTCAGAAGTTGCCCCTTATGGCCAAAGACGATCCTGTCCATCTCCGCCCGGTTGAAGGGGCGGGAGCCGAGGCGGTTCGAGACGGAAATCTGGTTGCCCGCCTCGTCCACGTAGCGGTCCCGCTTCATCCCCTCGGCGATCGCCAGGGCGGGGCCCGGCGTGGGGAAGGTGGCGATGAGAGCCGGCGTCAATCTGGGGGCAAAACCCAGATGGCCGGGGGTGTGGGGAGGCTCGATGAGACGCACCACGCGGAGGCCGTTCCTGCCGTCGGCGACGAAGGCGAAGGTGGAGGCGTTCACGGTTCCCACCGTGACGTCGTTCACGTCCGTCAGCTCGCTGCCCGAGGAGAAGAGTTCAACGAGGCGCGGCTTCTCGGGATTTTCTGCGTCGATGATGGCCAATCCCTTTCTTCCCGCCGCGGCCAGGACGTATGTTCTCATCGCGACGAGCCCGCCCCGGGGATCCTCGAGGGGGAGTTCGGCCCCCGGGACCAGGCGCGGGCGCGCCGGGTGGGTGGCGTCCAACACCTTGAGCCCCTTGGAATCCAGGAGGAAGGCGTACCGGAACTGGTGGCTGATGGCCCGGCCGTCCCGGATGACGCCTTGCCCCACCCGGGCCGCGAGGCGCGGCCGCAGGGGCTCCGAGAGGTCCACGACGGCCACGCCGTTTTCGGCCGTGAGAACGTAGGCGTGCACGCCAATCAGCGTAATCTGCCGGGCGCCGGCCAGGGCGCCGTTCGGGTTGAAGGTGACGGCGCGCCTGAGGAAGTTGTTGGTGGGGATTCCGTCCGTGAAGGTCTGGACGTCCACCAGGATGAGCCCCTCCTCTTCGTCCGCGATGAGGGCGTACCGGAAGATCTCGTGCAGCTCCTGCTCCTGGTTCTCGGGCCGGTTCTTCCGGATCCAGCGGTTGCGGTCGAGGTTCACCGGGGAGGAGGAGGGAAGCACGACGTGGGCCGCGTTCTTGGTGGGGAGCCGGGTGTCCTGGCTGAGCAGGCCGGCCGCCTTCTCCACGATTTTAAGACGGGCGCTCTGGTTGTCGATGTTTGAGATGTCGAGCACGCGGAAGCCCCCCGGCCCGTCCGCCACGTAGAGAAACTCGCCCTGCACGGCGACGGCGCGGGGAGAGCGCGTGTCCTTGGTATGGCTGTTTTGGAGAATCCTTCCCCGCGAGAGGAAAGCCGCGTGGGATTCCGCATGGAGGATGCGGTGGAAGTTGCTCCCGATGACGGGCTGGGGCTCCTCGCCCTCGGTGACCTGCACGGCGCGGATGCCCCGGCCCCCCTCGGCCAGGTAGACGTACTTACCCACGAAGTTCACGCCGTTGGTTCCCAGCCCGAGAAGGTTGGCCATCCAGGCGTTGTTGTCGTTCCGGGCGCTCAGGTGGCAGTCGGTGCAGCCCTTCGACTCCCGCGAGCGGACGGTGTGGGGGATGTTGGGGGTCACGGCGAAGCCCGTGAAGCCGGCGGCGGAGATGGTGGGCTGCTGGTGAATCAGCATGTCCCGGTTCCGGTCCGTCACCGAGACGAAGACGGCGCTCGCGGAGCGGACGGTCGAGACCTTGTTCCCTTTGTTCGTGGTGCCGACGCCCAGGGTGAAGAGGTCCGAGCGCACCACCTGGCGGTTGTATGGGGCGTAGGCCCGCGACCTGGCGTTTCGGTAGTGGAGGTCCGGGCTCGCGATGTTGACGTCGGCGGGCAGATGGCAGCCGTAGCAGCCCGTGTTCCAGGAAGAATGGCAGGTATAGCATTCCATCTTATTTTGCGCGTGGGCGAGATTGGTGGAGGATGCGGGCGGCTCCTTCGCGGTCGTCCCGTCCCGGAGCATGAGCTTCGCCGTCGCGGCCCGCGCGTTGTATTCCCTTCGGCCCGAATCCAGGGAATGCTTGATCTGGGGCACCACCCACTCCACTTTGGGGTCCATCATGGAGCGCTGCCGAAGCTGCCCCCTCCGCCAGAGGAACCGGGCGCTCCCGAACGGGGTGTTCTTCCCAGTGAGCCTGAGATCGCGGCCTTCCGCCCCCGGGCCTGAAAGCCGGAAACCTCGCTCCTGCGCTGTCTGATTGATCGTTCCGTGACAGTCGACGCAGGTGATGGTGATGTAGTCCGTCATCTGGCTGTATATAGTGCCGCTGCCGTGCACGTCGTCGGAGAAGTGGCAGTCCACGCACTGCATGCCCTTCTCGAGGTGGATGTCCTTGAGGTGAACCGCCTTGTCCCACTTTTTCGGCTCGTTATCGGCGATGGGGGCCCCCTTCGCGTCGAGCAGATTCCCGCTCCGATCCCGCTTGTAGACCAGCCGGTAGTTCCAGCTGTGCCCGTGGCTGTCGGCGAATTGGACCTGGCCGAGGAGGGGGTTCAGGCCGGAGAGGCGGTGCTGCTCGGGCCCCTCCTCGTCCATGCCGGCCTTCCGCACGGGCTCGGCGTCGCTCTCGCGATCCCACCAGAGGGCCCCCTGGTAGGAGGGGAGGGCTCCGTTCCCCTGGTGATGGTGGCAGGTCATGCACTGGGAGGAGGGGATGGAGCGGGTGAACTTGTGCTGGATGGGGAACCCCGGAGCGTCCTTGGGCACCGCCTTGTCCTTGCTGTGCGAGAGGCCGCGGTTTCCGGATTGGGCGTATTGGGCGGAGTTGGCCGGCGTCGCGTCGTTGGCGTACACCATGTGGCAGGCGGCGCATCCGCTGCCGCGAAACTCCCCGCCGATGGTGTTGGCCCCGAGGAACCAGAGGGTCGGATCGTTCAGCCGCGTCTTGAGGACGTTGAGGAAGACGCCCGCGATTTTCCCGTCCGTGCCGCGGCCCCGCTGCCCCGCCAGATTGTTTCCCCGATCGAAGATGCGGAAGGGGTCGGTCGCAAAGGTGGCCTTCCACTCGGGGTGGGGCAAGAGGTAGTCGAGAGCGCCCCGGGACTTTTCTTTATCTGTCGGCGTCTTCATGGAGGTGATCATCGCCGGCGTGCCGTCGCGGGTAAAGGATTCCCCGAAAACGGTCCGCTTGCTGACGATGGCGCCGTTGTTGTAGAAGACGGCGCCGTGGGCCATGTTGTTGAGGGCCATGATGGAGCGCCTGACCGCGTTCACGATCTGCTCGTGGCAGCGCCCGCAGGCGATGTCGGCCACGCGGAGGTCCGAAGGATTGATGAACCGGACGAACTCCGGCGACTCATCGTTCAGGGCGGCGAAGGAGTTTGTGCGGTCCTTCCGGCTCCCCATTCGCGATGCGTTTCGGGGGGCCACGTGGGCGCGGCCCTTCTCCGTCTCGGCCCCGTTGCCGCCGTGGCAATCGACGCAGGAGATCGTGACCACAGGGGGATGAGTGGACTCGATTCCGGCGTGGCACCCCATGCAGCCGGGGGAAGGGGCGGAGGCGGTCTTCTCCTCCGCCTTCCTCTGGGGTTCAGCCGCCCGGGATCCCGGTCCCGCCAGAAGCAGTCCGGCGAGGAGGAGCGCGCCCCCCGCCAGGGCGAGCGCAATTCGCCTCCCCCCGCGGCCCGCGGGGGGGCCGGAGGGATGAAACCTTGCGCTTCGGCGGCCGATGCGGAACAAGCGGGACTCCTTAAAATGCCAAGCGGAGGTTGACGGACACGGCGTAGACCGAGTCATCCTTTCCGAAAAGATCCTTGAGCCCGGAGCCCGGCTTGAGGTAGGAGAGCGCCACGCCGAGAATCACCACCTCGTCCAGGAAGGGCCGGAAGAAAACCCCCCCGTTGGCTTCGACTCCGATGGACTCGTTCACGTTTCTTCCGAAAATCTGTTCGAGGACCTTGGTCGTGGCGAACCGGTAATAGTTGCCGTTCAGGAAGAGGAACGTCCGGTGGCTCAGCTGGGCCTCGAAGCCCGTTCCCACCGCGTGGATTCCGGGGTTCACGAAGTTGGCGGTGGCGTTCCCCCCCCGCAAGGAGGGGAGAAAGCTGTTTCCACGCACCAGGTCGGTGTTGCCGAGCTTGATGTTCTCCCCGACGAAGTAGCTGGCGGGCCCGCCGAACTGATTGAGCACCACGTCGTTGATGCTGTCAAACCCCGTGGCCCTGGAGTCGGTCGGGTCGCTGTCTCCGGTCGCATAGGCGTAGGAGAAGCGCCAGGTGAGCCAGTCCGCCTGGTCGAAGGTGTAGGCTGCGTCGACCACGATGAGCCCCGCGAGGATGTCCACCGAGCGGCCCGCGATGGGGTTCCTTTCATCCCTTCCCACGGCGAGGTGGAAGGCGGGATTGAAGCCCAGGCGGCCCACGTTGCCGTTGAAGGTGAGGGAAACGTAGCCCACATCGAGGTTGCGGTTGAACTTGTCCGAGTTGAAGGCGAACGAGAGCTCGCTGTTCCAGCCGGGGAGCAGGTCGTCCCGCGTCAGCCTCGCCAGGTACACCATCTGCTCCCGGTTGTCGTTCAGTTCCACGAGGCCGGTCCGCACGTCCTTGAAGACGCGGGAGGCTGCGACCAGGTCGTAGCGCCAGCGGTTCTGGTCGATTTCGCCGAAGACGCGCCCCCCGATGAGGTTGTCGAAGAGGACAAGGCCGTGGAAGTCCGACTGGAAGACCTGCAGGCCGCCGCGGAGGAAGGTGAGGTCGAGGTTGCTCCCGATCTCGAACAGGCGGAGGTCGAAGAAGGCCTCTTGGAGGGCTCCGTCGGTGTCTGCGGTGTTGGCTTCGAGCGCGTTGAGGTCGTCGTCATACTGCCACGCGCCGACGGCGCGGAGCCTCCAGCGCGCCGGTTCAAAGACATCGTCCGCGTCGCGCACCTCCGCTCCGTAGAACACCTGCTGGCGGCGGAACTGGTTCTTCTCGGTGAAATTCCCTCCCAGCCGGGGCGTGAAGTCGAGGTTTTTCCGCTCCTTGTAGAGGGTGTCGGAGACCAGGATGGGGGTGACGAAGATCCGGTCGAAGAGGGGCACGTCGCCCCGCCAGGGCATCCGCTCCCGCGGGTAGCGGAGTTGGTACCCCTGCGGCAGGCGGAAGCGCTGGAAGTAGGGGACGAGCTGGCCGGGAAGGACAGACTCCGGCACGAGAGGCTCGTTTTCCACCGGGAGGGGAGGCGCATCGTGGGAGCTGGCCCATCCCGCGCCCCCCCCGAAGAAGAAGACCGCGAGGGCCGCCGCCAGGATCGGGATGAGCCGGCGCTTCTTCATCCATCTGAAGAGCATGGTGCGGACCTCTCTCTTCCGCTTCGGATTCGACGCGCGGGCAGCGACGCTTTCTTCCCTCCTCGGTGAAGCGGCAAAGCGGCCATGCAGGAAGCCCGGGCAGTTTCCCGCTCTCTTCGCCGCCCCGGCGGGCAGAAGTCGAAAAAGAGAGAGCTTCCGCTCCATGACCGTAGTGGAGAAAGATGCCGGGCGGATGCTCATCTCTCCTGCCACTGGCTTGGGCTTCGTCCAATTCGAAAGCTGTTAGGGGCCCCGTTTCTCATCCTGAGATCGACGGGTGAGAATGTCAAGGGTCTTGGACCTCGGGGCCTTCCCTCTCACAGGTGAATCACGACGAGCCCCCTCTCCACGGTGACGGGGTATGTCTCGACGGAGGGGTCTTCTTCCGGCTCGACCGTCACCGGGTAGGTCTTGACCCGCATCCGGTGCGGGTTGAAGACGGAGCGCCCGGTCGGGATGTCGAACTCCCAGCAGTGCCAGGGACAGACGATGATCTCCCCCTCTTTGACGTATTCGTATGCGAGGGGTCTTGCTGCGCTCGTGGTTCCCTTCACCCTCCCGAGGCAAAGGGGGCCTCCCTGGTGGGGGCAGACGTTTCTCAGGGCATAGAACGCATGGTTGATGTTGAATACCCCGATGGAGCGGCCCTCCACCTCGACGATCCTCCGCTCGCCGGGGGGAAGCTCGGAGATCTTGCACACCGCGTGCCTGGCCATGGTTTCACTTTCGAGGGGCCGCCACGTTGAGCTCTGGACCCTGATGGGTCAAGTGCCCCCGTTCATCTGCCTTGCCCCGCTTTTTTGAGCAGCGGCTCTATGTCCCCCGCCGCCTGGACGAAGGCGTATCGCGCGTGCCGCCCCCTCCGGACGGAGAGCTCCGCTCGCGCCTTGACGGAGGAGCGGGTTTGTCCGAATTATACGGAGTATCCCTCTGCGAACGAAGTGCGCGGCCGTGGGGACGCGGCCATCGAGGAGGAGCGGCATGGGGGTGCGCTTTAGTCTTCACCTGGTCCCTGATGACTTGAGCTTGCTGGCGAGGCGCGCCAAGTTCGCCGAAGACAACGGTTTCGAGCAGGTCTGGGTGGCGGAGAGCCATCTCACGTGCCGCGACCACAACGTTGCCCTCGCCTTGGCCATCCTGAACACCTCCCGCATAAAAATCGGCCCCGGCGTCACCAACCCCGTCCTCCACGAGAACAGCGTCGCCGCCTGCGCCGTCGCCACCCTGGATGAGCTTTCGGGCGGAAGGGTGCTGTTCGGCATCGGGTCGGGCGACACGCCCGTCTACACGCTGGGCAAGAAGATGGCCAAGCTTCAAACCATGCGGGACGCGATCCGTCAAATCCGGGCTTTCGTCCGGGGCGAGGAGGTTCCCTACGGCGGTGGCGCGAAGGTCAGGATGTGGTGCAAGCGGGACATTCCTATATACACCTCGGCCGAGGGGCCCAAGACGCTCCAGATGTCGGCGGAGGTCGCGGACGGGGTGATCGTCGGCTCGGGGGTCTACAAGGAGACGGTGGACTGGGTGATGGGAAACCTGAATCGGGGCCTGGCCTCCCGGGAAAGGTCCCTTGGGGCGCTGGACGTCATTTTTGGCGCCGTGGTCTCGGTGGACCGCGATGGCCGCGCGGCGCGGGAGAAGGTCCGGGCCCGCGTGGCCAACCGGGCCCACCACAACTTCCGCGTGACGCTGGACTCGGTGCCTCCCGCGCACCGGCCCGAAATCCAGAGGCTCTTGGACAACTTCGACGTAAGCGATTGGCGCAGCCCCAAGCACGTTCCTCTGATCACCGACTACATCCTGGACCGGTTCACCATCACGGGCACGCCGGAGGAGTGCGTGGAGCGCATCCGCGAAATTGAGAGCTACGGGGTGAAGAGCATCATGATCGACCCGCCTGTCCAAGACTTTGACAAGTCGCTGGAGTTGTTCGCGAAGGAGGTGCTTCCCCGCTGTGCCTAGTTGAGTCGTTCCCGCTTCGCGGGAATCGGCGCCCCGGGGAGGGCGGCCTCCCCGGTTTTCCGTTCGGGAGTGTCCTCTAGAGGGTGGCCTTCATGTCGAACGCTCCGGCTGAGATTCCCGAGAGTCACGCCCATATTCTGAAAAGCAAAACGCTCCTCTTTCTCGCGACGGCCATGAGGGACGGCTCGCCGCAAGTTTCGCCCGTTTGGTTTGACGTGGAAGGCAGCCTGATTCGTGTGAACTCGGCCAAGGGACGCCTGAAGGACAAGAACATGCGCGCCCGGGAGAAGGTCTCAATGGCAGTCGTGGATCCGGACGACCCCTTCCGCTGGCTGGGGATTCAAGGGACCGTGGTCGAGATCACGGAAGAGGGGGCGGAGGCCCACATTGATCTCCTCTCGAAGAAGTATCTGGGCGTGGACCCGTATCCGAACCGCCAGCCGGGGCAGGTGCGGGTGATGTACAAGATCCGGCCGGACAAGGTGTATACGATGGGCCCGCCGCCCGCGCTCCGGCGCGAACGGTGACGCCGGCGGGCTCGCTTGCCGGATGTTCAGCGGGTCGAGTCGGGTCCGAGCATGTTGATGATTTTCGCTACGACGCTCGTCCTGAGGCGATCCAGGTCGACCGGCTTGGTGATGTAGTCGTGGGCCCCGGACTCGATGGCCTGCCTCGCAAGGCTCACCTCGTTGACCGCGGTTACCATGATGACCCCGAGGCCTGGGTCGACTCGTTTTACCCTCTTCAGCGTTTCAATGCCGTCCATGCCGGGCATTTTGATGTCGAGCAGCATGACGTGGGGCCGGCTCTCCTTCACTTTCCGGATGGCCTCCTCTCCGCCGGTCGCTGTCTCAATCTCATAGCCGTATTCGGCGAACACCTGTGACAGTTCTTCGAGGATCTCCCGCTCGTCGTCCACGATCACCATCCGCGGCACTTTACGCTTCCTCTTTCACAAGGGGGAGGAGGATGACTAAGGTGGTCCCTCTGTCGGGATTTCTCTCCGCCCAAATCCTTCCGCCATGGTTTTCCATGATTCCGTGCGACACGGAGAGGCCAAGGCCCGTCCCTTTGTCCTGGGGCTTGGTGGTGAAAAACGGGTCGAAAATCCGCGGGAGAATCTCGTCGGGGATCCCCTCCCCCGTATCGGTCACCCGAGCCTCCCACCACAGTTTTCCCTCTCGCTTGGCCCTTCTGGATGATATGGTGAGCTTTCCGCCGTTCGGCATGGCGTCGCGGGCATTGCTGATGAGGTTGATGAACACCTGCTGGATCTGATAGCGGTCGGCCCTGACGACGGGGCCGACCTCGGCCAGTTTCAACTCTCCTTGGATGCCTCCTTGCCGCAGCTCGTGCTCGACGAGCGCCAGGCAGTCCCTGATGGCTTCGTTGGGGTCGAACAGCTCCACCGAAAGAACCTCGTCGCGAGAGAAACGGCGGAGGTCGTCACAGATGCGCGCGATTCGGCGGACATTTCTCTGGATAATTTCGGCCGCCATGTTTTCTCGGCTCCCTGCTCTGCTCCATTCGGCCAGCCGCTGGGCGCGGATTCCGATGATGTTGGCCGGGTTCAGGATCTCATGCGCCGCGCCAGCCGCCAGGACGCCCAGCGAGGAGAGCTTCTCGGTGCGGATCATCATCTGCTGCGTCCGGCGGAGCTCCTCGAACGATTCCTCCAGGCGGGAGTGCACCTCCGCGTTCTTGACCGCGATGGCGGCCTGGTTGGCGAACGCGGTGATGAGCTCGCGCTGGTCCTTGCTGAACGTCCTGACGCCCAGGGTCAGGCTGGACAGCATGCCGATCACCTTCCCGTCGCTCTTGAGGGGGACGCCGAGGAAGGAGCCGATCCCTCTCTTGCTGGCCTCGTCGCGGAAGAGCCAGGCGGGGTCCTCGCACACGTTTTCGATGTAAATCAGTTCACCTTGCTCGGCGACTCGCCCCACGCCGCCCTCTCCGATTCGGAAGTCGTAGCCTTTCAGTCTTGAATGCATCCATCCGCGGAAGGAGCGGAGGGTCAATTTCCCGTCTTTGAGGAGGTAGATGCCCGCGAAGGGGACGTCCAGCAGCCAGGCCGCGGAGTCCACGATGAAGTCCAAAACTTCGTCGAGGTCGAGGCTGGCCCCGATCTTCTGGCTGAGCATGTTCAAGGCTTTCAGCCGCTCAACGTAGGCCTCGCGCTCTTTTTCGGCGCGCTTTTTCTCCGTGAGATCCTTGTACATCGAGGAGAAGGCGATGACCTCTCCCGCGTCATTCAACACGGGCGAGGCGGTGACGCCGACGGGGATGAGGGAGCCATCCTTCCTGCGGCGCTCTCCTTCGAAATTGAAGGCCCTCCCGCCGCCGATCATCTCCCTGGCGCTCTTGCCGACCGTCTCCTTCCAATCTGTCCACTTCTCCGCCGGCACGATGAGCTTGGCGAGCGGCTGGCCCAGGACCTCGCCCTCGGAGTATCCAAAATGAGCTTCGGCGGCCGGATTCCAGAGGACGATCCTGCCTTCCTTGTTCGTCAGAACGATGGCGTCGGCGTTGTCCTTCACCACGCTGCGGAAGAAGTCGCGGCTGCGGCGTTCTTCCTCGTGGAGGCTGGCGTTTTGGATGGCGATGGAGGCCTGGGAGGCCAGCGCCCCGACGAGCTCAAGGTCCTCTTCGCGGAAGTAATTTTCCACGGTTGAGAACCCCCCGATCACGCCGATCACCTCACCCCCCAGAATGATGGGCTGGGAGAGGTAGGATTGCACCGCCCTCCCCCATCCCCTGTAGATCCACCGCGGGTCGTTCTTGACCTGCCCGATGAGGGCGGGGCGGGCATTTTGAGCGGTCCAGCCGGTGACTCCTTCGCCCATCCGGAATCTTAGACCGCGAGGCACTTCATCGGAGAAGATTCCACGCGATACTTTGAGAGTGAGTTCGGAGGATGCCTTCTCCACCATGAAGATCAGGCAGTGATCCGCCCGCAGGAGCTCGACCACGGCGCTCGAAATGCTAGCGAGCACCTCGGAGAGATTCAGGTTCTCTGTAATCTTTTTGCTGAGTTCGTTGAGGGTCGCCAGGCGAGAGGCGCGCTGCTCGGCCGTATGGAAGAGGGTGGCGTTACGCAAGGCGGGGCCGAGGTGGCTCGCCACCTCCGTCAAGAGCTCGACCTCCTCGGCGGAGAAGGCGTTGGGGCGCTTTCGTCCAAGGGCCAGATTCGCGATGCCGCGGCCGCCCTGGAGGATCGGGACGAAAAGCATGCTGCGCAGGCCGGCGTCGGTGAGGTGGCGGGAGTGTTGCCGCCATTGCGGGTCCAGCATGTCGGGTATGTTGAGCGGCCGGTGCGTCTTGTACACCTCTTCGGCCAGCCATTTGCCCGTTGGGGGTGCGCCCACCTCGTTCTCCGACTCGATGTGCCAATAATGAAGCCGGCGCGTTTTGTGGTCCAAGCTGGCGATGACACAGCGGTCGCAGGGCACCGCGTGTCGGATCTCCCGGACGATGGTCTGGAACATTTCCTTGGGTTCGAGCGTCGATGCGACGACTTTGGCGATCTCGCCGGTTATCTCGAATCGGGCGGCTTGTTCCTGGGCCTCTGCGAGCAGGCGGGCTTTCTCGATCGCGATGGCGGCCTGGTCGGCGAAGGTCTGGGCCAGGGCCACCTCCGAGGGCGCAAACCGGCGGGGCGCGTTCCAGTAAAAGGAGAGCGCGCCAAATACCTCGCCCTGATGCATGAGCGGGGCCGCCAGGATCGACCGGATGCCCTCCTCGCGCGCGGCGTCTGGCCCGAAGGGGTAGCGCGGATCCTCCAGGGCATCCTCAATCCAGCATGCGACCTTCTCCGACATGATGACTTTGCTGACGATGCTGACGTCGAACTTTTCCCGATTCAGGTTCATGTACTTTTCCGAGATTCCGCGGGAGTACAGGAAGCGGACGGGCTCTTGGCCTTCCCCTCTCGCGGTCACCAGGCAGCGATCCGCGCCCAGCAAACCGGCGCTCTCGTCTGCGATTCGGCTCAGAAGGTCGGGCAGTTGAAGTTCGGACGTAAGCGCCTTGACGGCGTGCTGGAGGCTTTCCAGCTCGGCAACGCGGGCCCGGGTGGCCTCATGGAGATGGGCGTTCTGGATGGCGATGGCGGCCTGGGAGGCGAGGGAGCCCAGGAGTTCCAGGTCCTCCTGCCGGAAGAACGCCCGCTTGACCGACATGCAGTGGATGGCCCCAATCACCTTGGCGCCGTGGCGGAGGGGGTGGACGATGTAGGAGTGCAAGTCGTTCTTGCGGGCCCATTTCTGGTAGAGAAAATCGTGCCCCTCTTGCACATCGTCCAGGATCGCCGCCTCGCCCGTCTGGATCGCCTTCCCGATGACCCCGCGGCCCAGCCTGAGCGGCTCCCGGGGGGAGTCCGGCGGAGGAACCCGGCCGGCGTGGGCGAATGGAACGAGGTTCCCCGTCGCCTCATCGAGGAGGAAGAGGCGCGAGATGTCTCCTTGGAGGAGCTCCACCACGGCCCGGACGATTCGGCCGAGCACCTCCTGGAGGTCGAGGTTCTCCGCGATCTTCCCGCCGAGCGCGTTGAGCGTGTTCAGGCGCGAGGCCCGCCTCTCTGCTTCCTTGAAGAGGGTGGAGTTGCGTATGGCGGCGCCGATGTGGCTGGCGATCGAGGCGAGAAGTTCCGCGTGCCCGGGCGTGAAGGCGCGGGCTTGTTTGCTCGAAAGGGCGAAGTGGGCGACGCAGAGATCGCCCTGGAGGATGGGGACCGCCAGAACGCTTCGCAGGCCGGCACCGATCAAATGGCTGGTCCAGGGCAACTTCTCCTCGCGGAGGTCCGGGATGATCCGGGCGCGCTTCGGCTCGTAGACCTCGCGGTGGAACCACTCGGCGACCTCAAATTCATTAGGATGGGGCGAGGGTATCTCAGCGTCCGAGTTGATGTGGTGATAGAAGTGCCGCCTCGCCCCGTAATCGACGCTCGCGACGACGCACCGGTCGCAAGGAATCGCGCGCCGGATCTCCCGAGTGATGGTCCGGAAGAGTTCCTCCGGCTCCATCGTCGATGCGATGGCCTTGGCGATCTCGCCGGTGACTTCCAGGCGGGCGGCCCGCATCCGGGCCTCTTCGAACAGACGCGCGTTCTCAATGGCGATGGCGGCCTGATCCGCCAGGCTCGTGGCGAGGCTGAGGGCTGCCGCGTCGAAGCGGTGTCCCCGTTCGCGGTAGATGTTGAGGGTCCCGAGAACGCGGGGCCCCACCTTGACCGGGACAATCATGATGGCGCCCGTCCGGTCGGGGCGGGACGCCCGGCGGTGCAGTGGCAACAGCCTGGGGTCGGCGGCGAGGTCCTCCGAGATGATGGCCTGGCCGGATTCGGCCGCCCGCCCGCTCAGAGACTCTCCGACCCGGATGCGCTCCAGGGGCATCGCGTCGAGGGCGCCCGGCGTCGCCCCCACGCGCACCAGGTCTTCTCCCTGCAAGAGGCGGAAGCCGGCCTCGCCCCCGAAGACCGTCGCTGCGGCCTCTGAGATGGCCTTGAGCACGCCCGTGAGGTCCAGCCCCCGCGTCATCCGCTGGGTGACCTCGACCAGGGTCCCCAGGCGCTTTCCCTGCCTTTCGGATTCTTCGTAGAGCCTCGCGTTGTGAATCGCGACGGACGCCTGGGAGGCGAGGGCGCCGAGGAGGTGGAGCTCCTCCTGGCCGAAGAAGCCCCGCTTTTTCGACATGCAGTTGATGATCCCGAAGATCCTGTCCCCCTGCCTGAGGGGCTGCGCGACGTAGGAATGGATGCCGTGCTCGCGGGCCCAGTCCGTGTGGATCCAGTCCGGATCGGTCCGGACGTCCTCGTGGATGGCCGGTTCTCCCGTCAGGAAGACGCGGCCCATCACGCCCTCCCCCACGCCGAAGGCGAGGGGGCGCTCGTCGGGGGGCGGGATGCTGCCGGAGGTCGCCTGGAGGAAGAGCCTTTGCGTCGATTCGTCCAGGAGGAAGATGCGGGTGTGGTCCGCCTTCAGAAGCTCCACGGAGGCGTGCGCGATGCTTTCGAGGGTCTGGCTCAAGTCGAGGTTCTGATTGAGCTTTCGGTTCACCTCGTTCAGGACGGACAGCCGCGTGAAGAGGGTTGCGTTCCGTATCGCCGTGCCCAAATGGGAGGCGACGGACTGAAGCAACATCTCATGGTCTTCGGTGAAGGCGCGGAGCCTCGTGCTGGCGAGGGCGAGGTGGGCGATGCACTCTCCCTCTCGGATGATCGGGATGACCAGAACGCTCTGGAAGCCCGCCTTCGCGAACTGGGCCGCGAATGGGCCCTCCCGTTCGCGGATGTCGGGGATGTTGAACGGGAGCTTCGTGCGGTAGACGGTGGGGCTGAACACCTCTTGCGCCATGACGTATTCCGGGAGCGGCGTCATTTCGATGTCGGATTCGAGGTGCCAATAGTGGAACCGGCCCACCCCCGGCTTCCATGACGCGACCACGCAGCGCTCGCAGGGCACGGCGCGCCGGATCTCGCGCACGATGGCGCGGAAAATCTCCTCGGGTTCGAGAGTCGACCCGACGGTCCTCGCGATTTTTTCTACGATCTCCAGGCGTGTCGCGCGCGCGTCGGTCTCTGCGAGCAGGCGCGCGTTTTTGATGGCGATGGCGACCTGGTCGGCGAACGCCTGTCCCAGGGCGACTTTTTGCTCCCCCAGCGTCTCCGGATGGGTCCAGCAGTAGAAAAGGACGCCGATGTTCCGCTCCTCCGCCCGGAGCGGGAACGCGGCCAGCACCCGGTGGCCCTCGGCGGCGTGGACGCTCCCGAAGTCCGGATGGGTGTCTGCGTTCGGGACGATGGTGGGGGTGGCGCGCTTCGGGTCGGAGAGATAGGCCCGCCCGATGGGATTGGGCACGGAGAGGGCCGCCATCCGGGCTCCAAACCCTGGGGAAAACCCCTTGCTCACATAGTTGCGAGGCTCGCCGGTCAGGGGATCCGGCAGCATCACGCTGCACCTGTCCGTCCCCATGACCCGCTCGCTTTCGGCGAGCACCGCCTGGACGATTTCGCTGACGCTCAGGCTGGAAACGACGTGCCGGAGGGCGCGCTCTAGGCTGTTTTGCTCCTCGACCCGCGCCTTGAGGGCGCTCGCGGTGTGGGCCTTTTCGATGGCGAGCGACGCGAGCTCCCCGAACGCCGCCGCGAGCGCCCGGTCCCGCGGGGTGTAGTCTTTGCGCGTGAGGTGATACAGGAAGAGCCCGCCGAAGGGCGTCTCGCTGACGACAAGCGGCATCACGCACACGGTGCGGCAGCCGAGCCTCTGCAGGGCCTCGGCGTGCGGAGGCCGCGGATCTAACGCGGGGTCTTGGACGACCTCGAGCTCTCGCCGCTCCAAAACATCGCTGAGTATGCTTCCGGAATGGGGGTGCCCCTGGCACGCCTCGAGAAAATCGCTCTGCAGGTTGTGCGAGAACAGGGTGGAGTGGGACAGAAGGGGGTGGGAGACCACCTGCTCGACCAAGGAACAGTCCGCTCCCAGGACGCGGCAGGCCTCCTCGCAGATGGTCCGGAGAACCTCATCCAAATTGTTCTCTTGAAGGATTTTCCGGATGGACGCGGAGAGGGCCTCGTAGCCCGCTCGCGGGGGGGCCCCGCGGGAAGGAGACGGAGTGCGGCTGAGGAGGCCGCTCACACTTTCGGGCGGGTGCATGGTTGCCTCGCACCGGTCAATGCGCGTTCCCAGGTAGGCACAAAATAGGCCGTACAGATTTGAAATGTCAATGGTTTAAGGGATGCCGCGCGGAAGCGCGGGGGAGGCGGGAGGATCTTCCCCCGTGGCGGGCCCATCGGGCCGGCCTCCCCAAAAGGGGGCAGGGAGAAGGGGAAGGGCCGATCCCCTCCGCCGCGGGGTTTTGGTTTTTGAAAAAGGAGTCGGCTTCTATAACAAAAAATTTACATCCCACAGGCGGATGTGCTGGCGGGCGGCGGGGTGTCCGGCTCGGCCCTATCGCTTCGCGAGGGTCAGCTTCTCCCTCAGCCACCGGAAGGAGGCGGGCGCCCACTCCTCGAAGTACTTGAAGGCGCAGTGGCCGTCGTCCGGGTAGATGCGGGCCTCCTTTCCGGTGACGGGGCCGTGCTCCAGCATGTAGTAGATGTTCCCGATGGGCGCCAGGTGATCCTGCTTTCCGTTGATCATGAGGACCGGGCAGACGATCTTGTCCACGACCCCGAGCTCGCTCAGCGCCCAGCGCTTGAACTCGGCCGTGACCTTCTCCTCCGAGGTGGGCGGGAAGGAGGGGCCGTCCCCCGGCGCGCCGAAGATGTAGGTCGAGCGCTTGTTGCGGTTTTCCACGAAATTGTTGAGCTCCTCCGGCGTCATCCGGTAGCCGAAGGGATGGCCCGCGCTGGCGACCGCCGCCTTGACGCGCTCCGGGCAGCTGCCGGCCAGGAGCATGACCGAATGGCCCCCCCGGCTGATGCCGAAGGCGCCGATGCGGCCGGCGTCCACCTCGGGCCTCGAGGCGAGGTAGTCCACCGCGGCGATCCACGCCTTCACGGATTCGGGCTCGTAGGGGAAGGGGTTCTCCCCCGTGCCGGGCCCGTCCATGACCAGGGTGGCCAGCCCCTCCTCCAGGGCCATCTCGCCGGCCCAGCCGCGGTCTTCCTTGAACATGTCGCCCCCGCACATGATGAGCACAGCGGGGGCGGGATTCGCGCGGCCCGCGCCCCCGGGGGCGCGGAAGTGGGAGACGATGGACTTCCCCTCGCACTGGACCTTCACCACCTCCAGGGGGGGCTCGAGGAACGCGCAGGAGCGCAGGTAGGCCCGGATGCAGTCCTGGTTCGCCTCCTCCTTGAGGGGGGTGAGGGGCCGGGGGAAGCGCGCGATGCTGTAGTAAGTCTTGGCCTGGAGGAACTTCGCGCGGGCGCCTTTTCGGTCGCCCCGGGCGGCGAGCCTTTCGGCCTCGGCCTCGTAGCGCTTCCCGATCCCCCGCCAGGCCGGGACCCAGAGGTCGTCCGTGGTCCCCTCGAGGGAGGCCACCGTCTTCTTCAGAAGCTCCAGATCCTCGACCATGTGGATCCACCGGCGGTAGAACCCCCCGTGCTCGACGACGAAGGGGTCCTCGCTCGGGGCGAAGGGGAGGGTCTCCAGGGCGGAGGGCGTGCTCATCGGTTGTGTCTCCTATGCGGGCCCGATCCGCGGTGCGCTCAGGCGACGGGGAGCTCGAGCGGGAATTTCGTGACGCGCTCGTTCCCGTCCTCGGTGATGATGTAGGTGCGCCCGAAGAACATCCCGAGCCTCCCGTCCGGGGTGATGGGGTTCGGCTCGCTCATGATGACCATCCCGGGCTGGAGCGTCCGCTCGTAGTCGTGCGCGTCGATGGCCTCCATGAAAACGTGCGGGTGGGAGGTGGCGATGTCGATCCCGTGGACGAGGACGGGGCGGCCCGTGTAGCCGTTTTTGAGGATGACGCGGCCGGCCTGCCGGATGTCCTCGAGCGTCTTGCCGGGGCGCAGGGCGCCCTCGATGGCGCGCGCGCTCGGGAGCACGGCCTCCTCCCAGAGCTTTTGGGCCCGCTCGGTCGGCTCGCCCACGCAGACGGGGTTGCCGATCTGGACGGTGAAGCCCCCGTAGCCGGCGGCCATCTCGTTGTTGATGATGTCGCCCTCCTCGAGGACGCGGTCGGAGGGGTTGGGGTTGCCGAAGATCTGGGCGGGGTCTTTCATCGAGGTGATCCCCACGATGAGGAAGTGGGGATACCCGCCGCCGTCCGAGATGGCGAAGGCGGCGCTCGCCGCGAGCTGCCGCTCGGTCACGCCGGGCTTGGCGCGCTTGATGAGCGCCTCGAGCGCCCGGTCGGCGAGCTCGCCCGCCTTGCGGACGAAGGCGAGCTCCTCCGCGCTCTTTCGGTACCAGAGCCTGTGGAAGATGTCGGGGACGAACGTGAGGCTCGCCTTGGGGAGGGCCTCCTTCATGTCGAAATAGTAGTTCGCGGGCAGGAACTCGCCCCCCCAGCTCTCCATGTTGATGGAGGCGAGGCCGATGTTGCCCGACTCCAGCCCCAGCTCCTTGACGCGCGCGGCCATGGCCTTGCCGAAGCCGCCCGCGCCCCGCACCGAGCGGACGTCCTTGACCCCCGCCGCCTGCCGGCGGACGGCGAAGATGTGGCTCCCGGCCATCGGGTAGAAGAGGGTGGGCTCGCCCTCGAGCGGGAAGAGGACGTAGTTGGCCACGCTGCGGAAGTCCATGTGGCCGGCGAGCCAAACCACCCCGCCCCACATGCTCATCAGGTTGCAGCTGCCCCCCACGACGAGGCAGTCCAGGCCCCGCTCCCGCATCGCGGCGCGCAGCGCGCCGTGCCTTCGCTGATATTCCCGGGGGGAGAAGCGGGGGTAGAGGGCGTCCTGGTGCCAGGGGGCGTCTTCCAGGTTGCCGAAGTTCTTGCCGACGTGAAGCGCGTTGCACACCTTTGCGAAGGCGAATTCACCCATGGACCTCTCCTCTCGCGGCCAGGACGCCGGATCCCCCACGGCTTGCCGGCGGAGGCCGAACGGTTTTTTTTCTCCGCAAAGGCGGAGGGAGGGAACGATTCGCTTGGGCTTGGATCAGAATCAAAGATGGCGGGATTATAGGTGCCCGCTTCCGGGCCGGTCAATCGCGGCCCTTCCCGGGAGCCGGGGGCGCTATGGGGCCAACGTCCGCTCTCTCGCCTTGCCGGGCGGGGGGGTTTTTGGTAGGTTTTGGGAAGACCCTTCGGACCCAGGCGATCATGTGGCACTCGGGTGAAAGATCCCAGGTTGGGGCGTTGCGCCATCGCCTTCCCCGCGGGAATCGGCCCGCCCAGCGGCCCGATCCGGAGATGACGGGGAGGGCTTTTTTGCATCCGCGCGAAGGGGAGACGCAGTAACCCATGTGGGGCTATGTCGTCCGCCGGTGCCTCCAGTCGCTCGTCGTGCTGAAGGGGGTGCTGGTCATCACCTTCCTCATGCTGCACATCACCGGGGACCCGGCCTCGGTGCTGATGCCCGAGGACGCGCAGGAGGACGAGATCGCCGATCTGCGCCGGCGGATGGGCTTCAACGACCCCCTCATCGTCCAGTACGGCCGCTTCTTCGTGAGCGCCCTCAGGTTCGAGTTCGGCATCTCCTTCCGCCAGGGGGAGCCGGCGATGAAGCTCGTCCTGGACAAGGTCCCGGCCACGGCGGAGCTGGCCTTCGCCGCGATATTCATCGCCCTCCTGATCTCCATCCCGGCGGGGGTGATCTCGGCGACCAGGCGGAACAGCATCTGGGACCGTTCCAGCATGCTGGGCGCCCTCCTGGGCCAGTCCATGCCGAACTTCTGGCTGGGGCTCATCCTCCTTCTCGTGTTCGCGGTGTGGCTGAACCTCGTGCCCTCGCATGGGAGGGGGACGTTCTCCCACCTCATCCTGCCCGCGTTGACGGCGGGCCTCTACGCCACGGCGCGCATCACGCGCGTCTTGCGATCGGGCATGCTCGATGTGCTGGGGGAGGACTACGTCCGCACCGCGCGGAGCAAGGGGCTCCGGGAAAACGTCGTGGTGTACCAGCACGCCCTCAAGAACGCGGCCATCCCGGTCGTCACCGTCATCGGCCTCGAGCTCGGCATCGTCCTGGGGGGCACGGTGGTGACGGAGACGGTCTTCGCCTGGCCGGGCGTGGGCCGCCTCACGGTGAACGCCATCCTGAACGACGACTTCCCGGTGGTCCAGGCGGCCGTCTTCTTCCTCGCCTTCATGTTCATCTTCATCAACCTCGTCGTGGACCTCCTCTACGCCTGGCTGGACCCGAGGATCAGCTACAAATGAGCGGGAACGTGACGGCCGTCGAGGCGCGCGCGGCCGAATATGTCGACCTGGGGGTGGCGGCCGAGGAGCCCGCGTGGTGGCGCCGCGCGGGGGCGAGCCTGCTGCACAACAAGGTCGCCCTCGCGGGAGCCCTCGTCCTTTTCTTCATGAGCGCCGTGGCGCTCTTTCCGGACGCCTTCAGCCCCTACAGCCCCCACGAGCAGAACCCCGCCATGGGGGCGAGGCCGCCCCTCTACCAGAACCCCGAGACCGGGCGGCTCCACGTCTTCGGGACGGACGCCATCGGGCGGGACCTCCTGAGCCGGATCGTCTACGGCGCGCAGGTCTCCCTGACGGTGGGGCTCACCACCGTGATCATCTCGGGGACCATCGGCGTCCTGATCGGCCTCATCTCGGGCTACTACGGCGGGTGGGTGGACAGCGTCCTCATGCGGCTCGTGGACATTTTCCTCGCCTTCCCGTTCGTCCTCCTGGCGCTCTCCCTCGTGGCCATCCTGAAGCCGAGCCTGGCGATCGTCATCTTCGCCATCTCGGTCAGGATATGGGTCCCCTACGCCCGGCTGGTGCGGGGGTCCGTGCTCTCGGTCAAGGAGATGGAGTTCGTGGCGGGGGGGCGCGCGGCGGGCCTGGGCCCGGCGGCCATCATGTTCAAGTACATCCTCCCCAACGTGCTGGCCCCCGCCGTGGTGGTCGCCACGCTCTCCGTCGGCCGCATGATCATCATCGAGGCCTCCCTGAGCTTCCTCGGCCTGGGCGTCCCGCCGCCCACCCCCACCTGGGGCGGCATCCTGGCGGACGGGCGCAACTACATCGACACGGCGTGGTGGATCTGCGTGTTCCCCGGCATCGCCATCATGCTGACGGTCCTCGCCACGAACCTTCTGGGCGATTGGTTCCGCGACTTCATCGACCCGCGGCTGAAGGGGCTCGACTAGGGGCCTCCGCCGCCGGGCCCCTCGGGAGAGAGTGGAAACGTGATCGGCCTCGTTACCCGCACGCCCCGCGTAGAGATGGCCGGCCTCCCGCCGCGCCTGGGAAGCGGTGAGAGCGCAGTTGTTTGTCCGGGCCCCATTCGATGTGCCATAATCGCCGCAAATCCCGCTGGGCGTGTTTCTGGGCCGTCGGTTTGCCCGGTCCATTTTCTTCGATCCGCAGGCGCTCCTTTTTGCCGAAGCGTTCCTTTCTGGGGAGGATGAACCATGAGAATCATCGCAGCGGCTCTGGCGGCGGCGCTCCTCGCCGCCGCCCCCCTCGCCTCCGCGGCGCCGAAGGACGCCACTCTCGTGTTGGCCTTCAAGACCGACACCCCGACGATGGATCCCCACACCGAGAGCTCCCAGATCGCCATCATGATGAACCGGTGGGTGATGGAGACCCTCATGCACCGAACGCCCGAGGGGAAGCTCATCCACCTCCTGGCGAAGAGCCACAAGTGGGTCGACTCCAAGACCCTGGAGATCGAGCTCAAGCCCGGCATCAAGTTCACGAACGGGGAGGACGTGGACGCCGAGGCGGTCAAGTTCAGCCTCCTGCGCCCGTTCGACCCCAACCTCAAGTCCCGCCAGATGGTGCGCTTCCGGGTGATCGCCAAGAAGGGCGCCATCGAGGTCCTGGGCAAGCACAAGGTCCGGATCAACCTGGCCTTCCCGGACGCGGGCTTCCCGAACCGCCTGGGCAACATCGGCCCCATCGTCCCCCCGAAGTACTACTCCCAGCACGACCCCAAATATCTCGCCACCCGCCCGGTCGGGAGCGGGCCCTATATCCTGAAGAAGTGGGAGCGCGACACCGTCCACGAGTACGAGGCGAACCCCAACTACTGGAACCCCGAGTACCCCAAGGTGAAGCGCGTGGTCGTCAAGATCATCCCGGAGGCCGGCGCGCGCGTCGCGGCGCTCGTCAAGGGGGAGGTGGACGTCGTCTTTGACGTTTCCCCGCCCTTCTGGGAGCGGATCAACAAGAGCGGGCTCGCCCGCGTCGTCTTCCGTTAGCTAGTTGTTCTGGATCTCGGCGTTGCCGGTCCGCACGGTGCGGCCGTTCAGGGTCGTCCCGTTGGTCGTGAGCTCCGCGCCGCCGGACGCGTTGATCGCGACCGGTGCCGTC
>CAYMWZ010000003.1:0-9319 GCA_964394385.1 uncultured Nitrospinaceae bacterium
TACACGCGTAAGATCGTCGGCAGCGTCAGATGTGTATAAGAGACAGGCTCTGTATCTTTGGGTGATCTGAGGGTGCAAGAGGAGCGTCGCCGCGCCGCCGGGATGACTTGAGGGAAGGGGGTACTCGCTCGATCGGAGGGCCCGCCCAGCTCGGGGCGGGCCTTTTTTCGTCTGGGGCCTCAGGCGGCGGGCCAGGTAAGGCCGCGCTCCCGCAAGAGTTCGCGGAATTTCGCCACGTTGATGAGCTCCATGGGAGCTCCCTCGGCGTACTTGTTCACCTCCTCGGTAAAGTAGCCGGTCGTGATCAGGATCCCCTTGAGGGCCCGCTCGGCCCGGACGGTGTCCGAGAGCCCGATGACGCGGATGGAGCTGACGAAGTCGCCCTCGGGAACCAGGATCCCGTGGATGATGTAGTCGCCGCCGATCATGGGCGCGGGGTTGTGGGCGAGGATGTCGATCTCCTCCTCGTTGACCCAGTGCGAGCCCACGATGCGCATCCCCATGTCTTCGAGGAGGTCCTTGAGGATCCGCTCGAAGACGCGGGCGGGCATTTTGCGCAGGGACTGGATCTCTGCGTCGCCCCGGGTCCTTTCGGCGTCCGCCTCGAGAGCGATGTTGGAGGAGGTCCGCTTGACGAAGAGGATGACGACGAAGCCGAGGATCAGGGCGAAGGCGATGAGCTCGAGCATGGGCATTCCGCCTTAGGGAGAGGGAGAGCCCCATTCAGGCGGCGGCCTGCGGTGCCGCCCCTCCCGGCTGCCCGGGGGGCTCAGCGGATCATCTCGTCGTAGACGTTATCTTTCTTGTTCTGTTTGATCAGGCGATCGTGACGGATTCCCTGGGAGATGGCCCACCACACGTAGAACGCCACAAGGGGGATCATGATGGCGATGGGGATGTTGTCCGGCTTCGACAAGATCTCCAAAAAGTGTTCCATGGCTCCCCTCTCCACTCCTGCGCAGGCGGCGGCTCTCGGCTTAAAGGCATCGGCCGGGAGGGTATTGTGGCCAAAAATCCCGCCTCAGGCAACATCGGCCCGCCGATGCTTGACAATCAGGGAAGGAACCATATAGGATGAATTTGGTACAATTAGCGCTCATGTGGGCGGGAATCCTTCCCCCGAGGGGCTTCTTCAGCGAGGCGAGTGCCGATGCCCCACTTCATCTTTGACGCCTGCATCGGGTGCGGCGTATGCGAGCCCGTCTGTCCCACCGACGCCATCACGGGAAAGCTGCGCGACATCTACAAGATCGCGCCCTCCTTGTGCATCGACTGCGGCGTCTGCGGGAAATATTGCCCCGCCTATGCCATCCAGGACGACGCGGGCAACGTCATCCCGAACATCAAGCACAAGGAGATGCCCAAGGCCTACGTCATCGAGGAGAACTGCACGGGCTGCATCTGGTGCGTGGACGTATGCCCCTTCGACTGCATCATGATGGCTCCGTCGGCCGTCGACCGGGACCACAGCCCCGTCGCCGTCGTGGACCAGAGCACCTGCGTTGGCTGCCGGCTGTGCGAGGAGATCTGCAACAAGGGGGCCATCGTGGTTCCGAAGCATGAGGACGAGTCGGAGTACATGACGCCCTTCATGCACGAGTTCGTCTCCTCCCCGTTGCGGGCCTACTGAGCGACACGTCCCGAGGAACGCGCGCCCTTTCCCGGCTTCCGGGGGAGGGCGCTTTTTTTTGAATCCTTGACGCCTCCTCTCCCCCTCGGGTAGCGTTTGGGGAGCCCCTTTTGCGGGCGCGGCGGGCGGAAAAAGGGGCGCGCGTTCGGGTTTTCCGGGCCTCCCGCTTATCGCGCCATGGCTTTCGTTGAGGACCCGGCAGGCTTCCGACCCTCTCCCCGGCGCAGAGGGCGGTCGTCCCCCTACTCGAGCCGGGTGGTGGTGAGGGGTTGCGGTGCCTCCTGTCCTGACAGGCCGCTCTCCGGCCCGCATCATGGACATCGTGGACCTGGTGGAGGAGTACGCCCCCGGCTGCTCCGATCTCCTCACTCGCGCCTATATTTTCACCGCCAAGGTACACCGGGGCCAATCGCGCATCTCGGGCGAGCCCTACATCTCCCATCCCCTGGAGGTGGCCCGCATCCTCGCCGAGATGCGGCAAGACTCCGAGACCGTCTCCGCCGGCCTTCTGCACGACACGGTCGAGGACACCACCGCCACCCTCGATGAGATTCGGGCGCTGTTCGGGGAGCAGGTGGCCGAGCTTGTCAACGGGGTGACCAAGCTCGCCAAGATCGACTTTTCCAACACCCGCGCCATCCAGGCGGAGAATTACCGCAAGATGCTCCTCGCGATGTCCCACGACATCCGCGTCATCATCATCAAGCTGGCAGACCGCCTGCACAACGCCCTGACCCTCGAATATGTCCCCCCCAGGCAGCGCCAGCGCATCGCGCAGGAGACCGCCGAGATCTATGCCCCACTCGCCAACCGCCTGGGCATCGGCTGGCTGAAGGGCGCCCTGGAAGATGTCGCCTTCAAGCACCTCCACCCCGACGAGTATGCGGAGATTGACGAGAAGCTGAGAGAGGGCCTGGCCGACCGGGAGGCGTACCTGAAGGAGGCGAGCCGGCGGGTGGAGGAGGCCATCACGCGGGCCAGCCTCAAGGGCACCGTGACGGCGCGCTTCAAGCTCCACTCGAGCATTTACCGGAAGATGCAGGTCCAGAATCTCGACTTCCACCAGGTCTACGACATCTGCGGACTCCGGATCATCGTGGACGAGGTGAAGGACTGCTACGCCGTCTTGGGACTCCTTCACTCCATGTGGACCCCCATTCCGGGCCGCTTCAAGGACTTCATCGCCCTGCCCAAGGACAACCTCTACCAATCGCTCCACACCACCGTCGTGGGTCCGGGGGGGCAACGCGTCGAGTACCAGATTCGCACCAAGGAGATGCACCGCATCGCCGAGGAGGGCATCGCCGCCCACTGGCGCTACAAGGAAGGCGAGAAGGTCGAGGAGGGGATGGTCGACAAGTTCGAGTGGCTGCGGCGGATCGTCGAGAGCCTCCAGGAGGAGACCGACCCCAGCAACCTCGTGGATGCCGTCAGGCTCAACCTTTTCCAGGACGAGGTGTTCGTGTTTACGCCCCGGGGGGAGGTGAGGAGCTTCCCGCGCGGCGCCACCCCGGTGGACTTCGCCTACTCCATCCACACAGAAGTAGGTCACCACTGCGTGGGGGCCAAGGTCAACGGGCGGATCGCACCGCTCAGCACCCGCCTGGATAACGGCGACATCGTCGAGATTCTCACGAACCCCCACCGTACGCCCGCGACCGACTGGCTCAAGTTCGTCGTCACCCCCCGGGCCAAGCAAAAGATCCGGATCTGGATCCGCCAGGAGCAGCGGGACCGCTCGATCGCCCTGGGGCGGGAGCTGCTGGAGCACGAGCTGGGCCGCTTCGGAGTGAAGCCCGCCGCCTATTTGAAGCCGGATATCTTGCGGGAAGCGGCCCGCTCCTTTGGGATCCAGGGAGAGGAGGACCTCCTCGCCACGGTGGGTTTCGGCCGTCTGTCGGCGCGCCAGGTGTTGGGGAAGTGCCTCCCCGAGGAGATCCTCCGGGAGACCGAGAAACGGGAGAAATCCCGCCTCCGCCGCTTCGTCGCGCGGATGAGCGGCAAGGTGCGAGAGGGCATCCAGGTCAAGGGCCAGGACGACGTGCTGATTCGCTTCGCCAAGTGTTGCGATCCGATCCCCGGCGACTCCATCGCGGGCTTCATCACGCGGGGCCGCGGCGTGACGGTCCACGCCGAGAGCTGCCCCAACATCCGCGCCTTGATGGCTGACCGGGAGCGCCTGGTCGAGGTGTCCTGGGGCGAGATCAAAAAGGACGAGTTGCACCTGGTCTCGCTCGCGGTGGAAGCCCTCGACCGCCCTGGCGTCCTGGCGGGGTTAAGCTCGGCCATCGCCTCCTGCAATTCGAACATCGCCCGGGTGACCGCGGAGACATCGAAGGAGCGCGCGGGCATCCGCCTCGACGTCCAGGTGCGCGACCTCGACCACCTGAAGGAGGTGATGAAGAAAATCCGCGACGTCAAGGGCATCATCTCCGTTATGCGACTGGCCCCCAAGCTGCCGCACCAGGGAGTGATGGACGAGGTGGAGGGGGATTAGGAAAGGACCCCTTCCCCGGACGCCTCTCCCGGGAGAGCAAATCTCCCTCCCCGCGCGTCCCGCTTGGCGGGGTGCGGGCTCATCTCCCAAAACGCCGTTCTATGGAAAGACCTCGGAGCGCTCGTCCATCGCTCCAAAGCGCTCCTCCTGCGAGGCGCGGAAATCCTCGATCTCACCGTTCAGGGCCGCCTGGAGAGCGAGCATCAGGTTTCCCGCCGTGTCCATCCGGCCGAGGAAGACATAATCGGCCCCGGCCTCGTACATCTTCGGCACGTCGCCGAGCCGAAGGGCATTCACCATGATGATGGCGCTCGGGTTGGCGCGGCGCGCCATCTGCGTAAGCCTGAGGTTGTCCACGCCTTTGAGCAGGTCGTCGGGGACGGTGCTGACGACGATCCTGGCGTGGTCCACCCCGAGATGAAGCAGCGACTCGATGTTGGAGATATCGGCGTATTTGACAATCGCGCCGCGCCGCCGGATCTCGGGATGCAAGGAGACGTTGAAGTCCGCCACCAGGACCTGCTTGAGGAGATCTGGATTCGTCCGCTCGATCTCGTAGAGGAGCGAGGAGGCGACGCGGTGAAAGCCCAGCATGGCCACTGCGTAGGAGGAATCCTCCTCCGGGCCGTGGCCCGCCGCCGGCGGGGTGCGGAAGCCGAGGCGGCTCAGGAGCCCTCCCAGCCGGTCGTGAAGGGCGTCTCCGGCCTGGAAGAGGAAGGAGGTCGCCAGAGCGGTGATGACGAAGGCGAAGATGACCGCGCTCACAGTCTCTTGCGAGACATGCCTGTGCACGACCCCGAGATAAGTGATCACGAGGCAGAATTCGGAGATCTGCGCGAGCTTCGTCGAGGCGACGAACGAGTTTCGGCGATCGAGCCCGGTGAAGTACATGAGGGGGAAAAACACGAGATAGCGGGCTGCGAGGGCGATGACGCTCAGCGCCAGGGCGAAAAGGAGGACGTCGAGGCTCTCCGGGCGCGGGATCCCCATCCCGAGGGCGACGAAGAAGAGGGTGACGAAGAAATCCCGGACCACCGCGATCTTCGTCACGATCTCGTGAGAATACGGGAGGCCGGCGATCGCGGCCCCCGCGATGCGCGCCCCCATTTCGTAGGAAACCTGGATCGGGAGCGGGTAGCCCGCCCATTTGAGGAGGGTTCCCATGTGGCTGCCGAGCGCTCCCACCCCGAAGCACCAGCCGATTGCGGCGACGAGGATGAGCTCGGGCGTCTTGGCGATCCAGCGGAAGGCGATCGGGAGGAGGTATTTGGCGATGAGGACCGCCACGGCGGCCAGGATGCCGATGCCGAGGAAGGTGAAGCCCACGGGCCCCAGTTCCGGCCGCTCCATGTTGGGCTGGAGGGCGAGGATCACGATGGCCCAGATGTCTTGGAAGATGAGAACGCCGAGCGAAATCCTCCCCACAACCGTGTCGAGCTGAAATTTCTCGTGCAGAAGCTTCACCACGATCAGCGTAGAGGAAGCCGCCGCCGTGAATCCCACGTAGAGGGGGACGTAGGGCCCCGCGAGGGGCGCCCAGCCCGCCTTCTGCAGCCACCACCCCGCCGCGAATCCGAACCCCACGCAAAGGGGGAACTGCAGGAGGCCGGTCAGGATCAGTGTTTTCCCGCTGGCGAAGAGCTTGTGAACGTTGATCTCGAGACCGATCACAAAGAGCAGGAGGACGAGGCCTAGGTTGGCGATGGTCTCGATGTTCGCCTTGTTCGTGACCGCGCCGAGCTCGGGTCCCACGATGATGCCGGCGACGAGGAAGGCCGCGATCTGGGGAATCCCGAGGCGGATGAAGATGACGCAGAGGAGCCCCGCCATAAGGAAGCTGAGACCGATGTCCTGGACGAGGGGGTTCGCCTCGCCGGCGGCGATCGCGGTCGCGGGAGAGGCCAAGGCGAGACCCGCCCCCAGGAACACGAGCCTGGACAGGTGAGCCAGCAATGCCCGCCATCCAGCGGCTGGCGCCCTCTCGCGGGCGCCCTTGCGGATACCGCCGGGGCGGCGGTCGGTCTTGCAGCCAAAGGGGGGTTGGCGGATCTCCACGTCGAGCGCTCCTCCCGTTGCGAGTTGTCCCCCCGGAGAGGGGTCCTGCCTACATCCGTCGCAGGTGGGCGTCAGGTCAATGGCTTGTCGGCAAAGACGGCAAAAAGTATAGCATCTCGGAGGATCTTTCGAGACCCCGGGATACCTTTCTTTGTCCCCATCCGGCCGGCCGCCCGCTTGGTGAGGGGAGGCGGATTGTCGTATGATTGGGGTGCAACCAGGATGATGTGACCGGTCAAACGGCCCGCGAGGAATAAGCGCCCGCCCGGGGAACCACCTCATACATGAATCTCGTTCTGTCACTCTTGCATTTCCTTCGCCAACGCGTGCTCTCCACCGGCGGCATGCTGGGCCGGCGCCTGCTCGTGGCGACCTGCCTGCTGCTCGCGGTCATCGCGATGGGCGTCGCGGGCTATATGATCGTCGAAGGCTGGAGCTTTCTCGATTCCCTCTATATGACGGTCATCTCGCTCACCACGGTGGGCTACGGCGAAACAAACCCGCTCACCGCGCGGGGGCGCGTGTTCACCATGTTTCTCCTCTTCTGCGGCGTGGGGACCCTCGCCTACGGAATCAGCACGCTGACCGCCTTCCTCGTCGAGGGCCACCTGTCGGACATTCTGAGGGGCCGGAAAATGCAAAAGCGAATCCAACGCCTGAAGGATCACTTTATCCTCTGCGGCTACGAGGGGGAGGGCCACTACGTCCTGGAAGAGCTCGTCAAGACGAAAACCCCTCGCGTCGTCATCGCCAAGGACACCTCGTATCTCAGGCAGATCTTTCCGGACGAGGAAATCCTCCATATCGAGGGCGATCCGACCAAGGAGCAGGTCCTCGCGCTCGCCAACGTCGCCAACGCCCGAGGCCTGATCAGCGCCCTCCCGACGGACAGCGAGAACCTCCTCGTCGTGCTTTCGGCGCGGGATCTTGCCCCGAGGCTGCGGATCATCACCTGCGTCTACGACCGGGAAAATTTGCACAAGTTCCAGCGGGTGGGCGCGAACGGGACGGTGATGGCCACCTTCATCGGGGGTCTGCGCATGGCCTCCGAGGCGATCCGCCCGACGGTGGTCTCCTTCCTGGACGCGATGCTGCGAGAGGTGGACAAAACGATCCGGATCGACGAGGTCAGCGTTCCTGAAGAAGGATGCGAATGGGCGGGGAAGCCCCTCCGGGAGGTCGACTTCCCGAGGCGGACGGGCCTCATCGTCATCGCCGTGAGATCCTCCCGGTCCCTCAAGTACCTCTACAACCCGAGGGGGGACCACGTGATCAATCCGGGAGACATCCTCATCGTGATCGGGGAGACGGCCCAGGTGCTCGAGATGAAGCGCCTCCTCGGCCACAAGATCGAGGCCGAAGAGCAGGAGGAGGAGCCCCAGCCCGTGCCCGAGGTCAGGGCGGCGCCGGCCCCTTGAGGATCTCCGCCAAGGGAGCCCCGCCGCCCTCCATCCGCCACCCTTGGGACCTCTCCCCGGCGGAGGCGATGGCCCTCCAAAGGCATCTCCGCCGGAGGCTCCGGATCGAGCCTCTCGGGCGCCCGCCGCGGACCGTCGCGGGCGCCGACATATCGAGCCCCCGCTTCGGCCGCATGGCCGTGGCAGGGGTGGTGGTCCTCTCGTTTCCGGATCTTGCCTTTTTGGAGGAGTCCTTCGCGGCCGGGGAGCTTCGCTTCCCCTACGTGCCCGGCCTTCTCTCCTTCCGGGAGGGGCCGCTTCTGGAGAGGGCCGTGCAGGGGCTCGGCCGGAAGCCGGACCTCGTCTTTTTCGACGGCCAGGGGATCGCCCACCCCCGGGGCCTGGGCATCGCCTCGCACCTGGGCCTGAGGCTCGGCATCCGCTCGGTGGGCTGCGCCAAGAGCCGCCTCTGGGGGGAGGCCGGGGAGCCTCCCGAGCGCCGGGGCGGGTGGACCCCCCTGCGCGCGCCCGATGGCGCCACGGTGGGCGCAGCGCTGAGGACCCGGACAGGCATCAAGCCGGTTTTCGTATCGCCAGGCCACGGCATCGACCTAGAGGGGGCGGTCAGGTCGACGCTTGCGGCCTCGCCCCGCTACCGCCTTCCCGAGCCCATCCGGGCGGCCCACCGCCGTACGAACGAGGAGCGCCGCCGGCTGGGCATTCAATAGGTGCTGAGGAGCGTCCGGGAGAGCGGGGTCGGGTCGCTCAGCTTCGCTTGCCGGGAGGAGCGCCGCCGGCGCGCGGCGCGGGGGAGGGCGGCCTCGCCGGGGCCCCCTTTTGGGGGGCGGGGCCGAAGTTCTCTTCGATCATCAGGTAGTCCCTGAGGGCTCCGATCTGGCGGTAGGCGTCCCCTCCGAGGATTTCGGGATCCAAGGGCTCGCCGTGGTTTTCCAGCTCGGCCTTGCCGATCGTCGCCCCCAGGTCCCTGAGGCCGATCAAGGTGATTCGCTTGCCCTCGACGCCCTTCACCCGGGCGGGGAATTCCTGGCCGCCCAGGCGCAAGGTCACGATCTGCCCTTCAGGAAATTCCGGCTCTGACCCCGCCTCCAGGACGTAGCTCCACCGGCCGCCTTCTTGCTCGCCGCGGCTGCCCCGGAGCACCTGGACCACGACCCCCGCGTTCTGGAAGAAGACCGGCATCTTGGTGCCGGGCCGGATCTTCGGCGGATTCACGATCCACTTGAAGATCCAGTCGGGGCGGAGCCGATGCTTGGTGAACAAGAGGTTGGGCGCCGTGGGAGGCTCTTGGCCCGGCGGCGGCGGCCACGCCCCGTGGCAGGAGAGGCATTCGGCCATCTGGAAGAGCTTCCGCCCCTCGGCCAGCACCTCGGGCTTCACGCTCGCGCGGTCGAAGTGGGTGTAGGGGCGGAGCTTCCCGTCGAGGGCGGCGAAGTAGTCCACAAGGGCCGCGGCATCCTCGCCGGGCATCTGGAAGCTGGGCATCCGAACCTTGAGCCAGGGGCGGAGAACCACCACGTTGCTCAGGAAGCCGAAGAACCACTCGGGCTGCACCTTCTCCCCCTCGCCGATCAGCACGGGAGGGCCATCGGTCTTCTCCTTGTAGCGGCGAAGGAGATCCCCGCCCCAGTTTTCAATCACGTGGCAGCCCTGGCAATTGTACTTTTCGAGCATCCGGCGGCCCCGCTCGATCCGCCTGCCCCGCTCGTCCAGCTGCTGGTG
>CAYMWZ010000003.1:9329-28753 GCA_964394385.1 uncultured Nitrospinaceae bacterium
GCCGTGGGGGAGCATGGAACGGAGCAGGGTCCGGATGGCGGTGGCCTCCTCGTCCGAGAGGTCGAAGTTCGGCATGAGGAGGACTTCCCGGTCGGTCTGATAGATTTTGGGGTTCTTCAGCTTGGCGAAGGACCACGCCTCCCAAGTCTTGGGGATGTCGACCACGTTGCCGAAGGAGAGCTCAAAGGTCTTCTTGGTGGCGAAGGTGGTGAGGTCGGGGCCTATCTTGGAGAGGGCCTCCGTCTCGGGGATGGCGTGGCACCCGAAGCAGCCCCGGGTGGCGACGAGCTTCTTGCCGCGCTCGAAGGAGGCCCTGTCGCCCAGCTTCGCCTGGGCGGCCCCGGGGTCGGGCCGAGAGAGGCTAATCAGATAGGCCGCGACGGACTTGGCCTCCTCCTCCGAGAGGCGGAGGCTCGGCATGACCGTTTCGTGCCAGTAGGTCTTCGGGTTCTTGAGCCACCGGACCAGCCAATCGGGCTGGACCTTTGTTCCGACCTTGCCCAGGGCGGGGGCGAAATCCCGGTTGCGGTGGACGAGGGGACGGCCGTTCACGCCCTCAAGGGGGGGGCCGGGGCTGAGGTCGGCCTCGGCCCGGATGTGGCAGGCGAGGCACCCGGCCGATTCAAACAGCTCCTTGCCCTTCTGAATGGCCGCCGAATCGGCGAGGCCCTCCACCTTCTCGGGAGGAACCTGCCGCTGCCCCACGCCCCAGATGTAGGTGGCGATGTCGAGCGCATCCTGATCCGTCAGGCTGAAGAAGGGCATCTTGGTCCGGGGATTGTAGTCGCGCGGTCGCTTGATCCAGGAGATGAGCCACGCCGGGTTGACCTTCTCCTGAATGCGGGAGAGGTCCGGGCCCACCTTCCTGAGGTCCTGGGTGCCGGGGATCGCGTGGCATCCGAAGCAGCCCAGCTCGCGCACGAGGGAGATCCCGCGCGAGATCTGGGGCGCCCTGGGGATGTTGAACGCCTCGGCGTGGCAGCTGCGGCATTTCGTCTGCACTTCGGCGCCCCGGAGGAGAGGGTCCTCCCAAAACTCCACGTAGCCGTGCGCCTTGGCCACGCTGGTGACGGCCGTTCCCTGGCCCCCGTGGCAGCTGGTGCAGCCGACCTTTTGCAGCTCGTGGGTCTTGAGATAGAAGTCCCGGTCGGGATGGGTGCGGTAGGGCTGGGGGGCGTTTTCGAAGCCCGCCCGGTCGATGCCCAGGTGGCAGCTCCGGCATCGGTCCACCCTCATGACCGGTTCGCCGAAGTTGTTCCGCTCGAACTCCCGGAAGACGAGCTGGTCGATCTCGTAGGGCCGGCCGGAGATGGTTTTCAGGCGCCGCTCGAGGTCGCCGATCTCGCGGGCGGTGTCGCGCCGCTCCCGCTCGAGATCCGCCAGGGGCTTGCGCTTCGCGGCGATCTTGGCCTGGAGGAGGTCCCGGGCGGCTTCGGCCTTCTCGGCGACGGGCTTGAGGCGGTCCATCTCCCTCCGGGTTTCGTCGAGGTGTTTTCGCTCTTTGGTGGTGTCGTGGCCTTGGCGCACCGCCTCCGAGAATTCGAAATAGGCCTGGTCGTATCTGGCCTTGGCGAAGCCGAACTCCTGGGCCTTCTCGAAGGCGCCGAGCTCCAGGTGCTCGAGCTCTTTCTGGAAGCCGAGGAGCTCGGCGTCGGCGGCCAGTTTCTCTCGGAGGGGGCGAATCTGACCGTCGTACTTGGCGATCTGCTCGGCGCTTTTCTTGCGCACCTCGGCGAGCTGGTTTTCGACGATCTTGTGCTCGTAGGCGTTGAAGCGCTTCTGGTAGTCCTTCCAGGGCCGGCGGGTGAAGGTCTCATCCCACACGGTCCAGAAGGTGACCGCCACCATGATGAGCCCGAGCACGAAGAAGGTGACCGGGCTGGTCCTCTCCTCCGGGGGCCTAAAATCCCGAGACGGCATGCAGAAAAGGGCTCCTGGGGGCTGTGCGGATCGCTCCGTTTCGTCTCTTAAGAAGCCAAGCCGATTATAGGTTTCGCCCCCCTCCGCCGTCAACCCGGAGGATGCCTCGCGCGGGCCGCCGCGGCCCCCGCGGAGGGCTAGCTTTCGGCCGGCGCGGGGCTCAGCCGCACGGCGTCTTGGTGGCGGATGATTGAGGTGAGCTGGATGATGATGGCAATCGAGATGGAGGGGTGCTCCTCGATGAGGAGGAGGAGGGGGTCTTTCTCGACGGCGAGCAGGGTGGTGTCCTGGGCGGTGCGGGCCGCGGCCGAGCGGCCCTGATCGCCGAAGAGGGCCATTTCACCAAATGAGGTGGTGGGTCCGAGGACGGCGAAGAGCTCTTCATCCGGCCCCCCCGGCTTGTCCACGATTTCCACCCGGCCCTCCACGATGACGTACAGATAGTCGCACGGGTCTCCCTTCTTGAAGAGGATGGTTCCGGCCGGGACGCGGATTTCCTTGGAGATGTGGCTGAGGATCCTGAGCTCCTCGGCCGTCATGGATTCGAACATATTTATGCCCTTGAGGAAGAGCCCCTTTTCGATGGTCGAGAGTGCGGCCTCGCCGCCTCCGTCCGCCTCATGGCCGAGCCGCCTGAGGGCCCGGCGCGCCTGTGACCGGACGCGCTCGTCCGGATCCTCCAGGGCCGTCTGGACCGTCATCCGGCTCTCGTCGGCCTCCCCGCCCATCCGCCCCAGCGCGGCCACACCCGCCTCCCGGACGTAGGGATTTTCATCGCGGATCACCGCTTTGAGCTCCACCGACCACGCCGCGCGCTCCTCGGCGGAGAGCCTCCCCCCGCCGCCGGAGGCGAGGTGGTAGCCCGCCGCGTCGATCGCCACGGCCCGCACCCAGGGCTCGTTCGAGCCGGCGTAGATGCGGAGGACCTGGTTGAGGGTGGGGGTGCCGAGGTCCCAGTGCTTGCGCCCCTCGGCCAGCTTGTCGCCGGCGCTTCCCCCGAGTAGGAGGGGCTCCAGCAGGAGGATGAGCTGGCGGGCCGTCCCCACGGCGCTGACGTTCGAGAGGGCCTCGATGGCGATGGCGCGGGAGGAGGACTCCCCGCGCGCGAGGGATTCGGAGACGGTCTCCACCGTCTTTTCGTCGCCGATGACGCCGAGCAGCTCGAGCAGGAGCCGCTGGCGCTCCTGGACCTTGTCCAGGAGCACCTTGCGGAGCATGAAGAAGTCCTCCCGCTTGCCTTCCTGCTCGATGGTGTGGAGATGATTGATGATCTCGTACACCTCGCGGAGGTGGATCAGGGAGAATTCGATCAGCCCGCCGACGAGCTGGTCGGTGCCGAGCTCCTGGGCAGAGCCGTTCCGGGGGGCGAAGATCCAGCGGCCCAGCAGGGAGAACAGCGGCCCCCCCTCGAGGGAGATCGCTCCCCTCCTTTTGATGGCCTTCAGCGCGGAGACGGCTTCGTACCGGACGAGGGCGTCGGGGTCGGAGAGGGCGAGGAGCAGGCGCTCGAAGTCCACGCGGGCGCCCCTGCGGCCCAGGAGGCGCACCCCCCGCCGGCGCAGGGAGGGGTGCTGATCCGCCAGTGCCACCTGCATCACCTCGTCCAGCCGCGGCTCCTGCGGCCCCCGGACGGGCAGCAGGCGCTCGATGGCCTCCGCGGCCGCCTCGCGCACGGCTGCCTCGGGCCGGTAGAGGTAGGGCACGAGGCGGCGGATGAAGCGGGGATTATCGAGCTCGCCGACGCACCGGAGGGCGCAGACGCGCTCTTCGGTGAGCCCTTCCTCCAGCATGGTGTGGAGGGTGTGCAGGCCCGAGGCGAGCCAAAAGAGATCGTCCGAGCGGACGAGAAGCTGGACCGCCCGCACCCGGACGATGGGGGATTCGAGGCGCAGGCATTCCTGAATCTGCTCGGCGAACTCGTCGATGAGGCCGGCCTTGTCGATGGCGTCCATCGCGGCGCAGCGGCGCTCGGGATCCTCCGAGGCGAGGAATTCCCCCAGGAGGGCGCGGGCGGGCTCGCTCTCCCGCATCCCGGGCGCCCGGGCGAGCACGCGCAGCAGCTCGCAGGCGGCGCGGCCCCGCCGCCGGGGGATCTCCTCCCGTATGGCTTCCACGGCTTTGGGATCCTTTGTGTCGGCGAGCATGCCCGCCGCGAAGAGGCTCAGCTCGTCGTCCCCCTCGCGCAGGTTCCGCGTCAGGATGGCCAAGCTCTCCTGGTCGATGGGGCCAAACCCTTCCTGGGCGAACTGGTAGAGGCCCAGATTGCGGTCCTGGAGCATCTTTCGCAGGGAGGCCCCGTACTCCTGGCGCAGGAGGAAGCCCACGCCGAGGTAGGCGACCCCGATGAGGAGGGAGATGAAGGCGACCCAACGGGGGCTCAGCGGGAAGAGGGCGAGGCCCGTGGGCTTGATGATGAGCAGCAGGACGCCGCTCAGGATGCTCGCCACCGCCACCACCTGCCCCGAGACGAAGGCGCCCACCCTGCCCCGGACGTTGGGGGTGACGGCATTGTAGAGAAGGGCGTTGATCGTGTTGCGGATGGACTCCTGGAGGTTCCGGTTGTTGAAGCGGAGGAAGACGGCTGAATAGAAGGTGGGGGTGACCATCATCCCGGCGAGGCCCGCGAGGGTCGTCAGGGGGTAGATGAGGTTGGCCGTGCCGATGCCCAGGCGGCGGATGATGAGAGGCGTGATGAAGGTCTGGACGAGGAGCGAGACGCCGCTTCCGATCGCGGTGAAGTAGCCGAGGAAGGCGGCCAGCTGCGCCCGGTCGGAGAAAATCTCCCGGAAGACGACGCTGTATTGGAAATCCTGGAAGCTGCGGAGGATGACGACGATGAAGCTGAAGGCGGCGAAGGCGGCCACGTAGCGGTTGGTCCGCAGGAGGGCGAAGGTTCCCTCGCGCCGCCGGCCGCCCTTGGCGCCTCCCCGCTTGCGGGGAGGGCCCTCCCCGTCCGCGAGGCGCTGCCCGCGGAGCCGGACATCGATGTAGGCGATGAAGCCGACGCTCGCCAGGATCGCCGCGACCCAGACGTAGAGGAGGTTGGCCACGCTGCCGAGCAGCGGGATCAGGATGGGGATCGAGAGCCCGCCGATGATGCCGCCGTAGCGCCCTCCCGTGAGGATGATCGGCACCATCCGCTTCGACTGGAGGACGTCGAGGTAGAGGCCGTAGTGGGCGCGGAAGTTGTTGGGGATCATGTTGGTGAACATCGTGAAAAGGGTGTGCAGCAGGGGGAATGCGATGGGCATCCCGAGGGCGCGGACGTCCGCCCCGATGAGGATGCGGATGGCGAGGACGAGCCCGACGAAGAACAACAGCACCACCATGAACATCGAGGAGACGGAGAGCTTGTCCGTGTAAGAGGCGTAGAGGCCGCTGACGACGATGATCACGAGCGCGTTGAAGATGTACATGTAGGGCAGGAAGCCGGGCCCGACCTCGGCGAGGAACAGGGCTTCCGAAACGGTGAGGCCGATCGAGAACTGGACGCCGATCAGGAGGTAGAACAGGAAGAACGCGGTGAAGACCGGGAGCTCTTCCGGGCGGACGTTGAAAAGGCGCTTGAAGACGGTGGCCATGGGGGATTCGATGTAGTCGAGAGTGGTCAGGGCGGGCGAGGGAGCCGCTCCTCACCCCGGTCATGAAACGGGCGCGCGATGGGGGAATTCTACCTAACCTTCCCCCGATTTCCAAGAGTAGTACGAAAGAGCGTCCTCCATCCAGGCCTGGCAGTTGGCGCAGAAGCGCTCCCAGCGGCTGTTGGGGCACTGGGCGCGGACCGGGTCGGCGTTGCCCTCGGCGATCAGGCCGTTCAGCGGCGAGAGGTCGAACTCGGCGCGCACGGGCAGGCGCTCCCGCTCCTCCGGGGGGAGGAGCGCGACGAAGCGCGCGAAGGCGTGGAATGCACCGTGGATTCTCGCGCAGAGGGCCTCCGCGCCGCCCACGGAGTCGGCCAGCACCGGGAGCAGGGGGGAATAGCGGTTAAACTCCATTCCGCCCTCCGTCCGGTTGGCGATACTGTCCACGCCGACGATCCCTACGGATTTGTCGGTGAACTCGATGGGGAAGAGCCGCGCGTAGAGCGCCTCGAGAAGGGGCCCCCTCCGCCCCAGCCGAAAGTGGGCCCGCACGCTGAAGAGCCCGAAGTCGATCCAGTCGCAGATGAGGGGCCTGTATGGGACGCCGAAGAGCTGCTCGTAGTTCTCGATGGCCCGCGCCAGCCGCTCGCGGGCGGTGTGGCGGGGCTCCGCCGCGCGGCGCAGCCCCTCCTCGAGTGAGGGGCGGCACTCCCTGAGAAGCCGCCCGAGGAGGGCCGTCGTGCCCACGCCCCCCCAGGGGCGGAGGCGATCCCCGTGGAGATAGGCCTTCGAGGTGGCGGGGCTCGCCTCGAATCGGTGGCCCAGCCAGGCGAGGGCCTTCAGGTGGCTCCGGTTGGCGGGATCGAGGGGGAGGGGCAGGGGGACGACCCGCTCGGCCGCGGTGCCGAGCCGGCTGAGGTCGGGCAGGGCGAAGCCTTCGGGAAACGCGTCGATGCGGAAGCATCCCCGCCCCCCTCCGCCCTCCTGCGGCTTGACGAAGAGGGCGGTGGTTCTCCACTCCCTCGACAGCCGGGCGGCGGCATCGAGGATGGCCTCGGCGGCGGCGGCGGCCGAGCCTCCGTTCACCTCGACCGTCTGGTAGCGCGCCGTGAGCCGCGAGGGGTAGCCGTTCGCCTCCGGATCCAGGTTCACGCCGTTCAGCAGCTCGTAGGTGGTCTTTTTGTTGGAGAGCGGCCCTCCCGGCGCCGTGAGCGGCCCCGGGACGACCACCACCCCGCGGGAGACCAGCGCCTCGGCCAGACGGGCGTCGTAGAGGCTGCGTTGCGCGGCCTGGCTGACGACGAGCGTCTCCCGCGGCGCCCGGGCCACGCGCTCGAGCAACTCCTCCCGGAGGTTCACCACGCGGGTGGGGATCGAGAGGCCGCGCTCCGCGAGGTGGGCGGAGGCCACCCGCGCCGTCTCGGCGGTGAGCGGCATGCGGCTGGGGGAGCCGTCCAGGAAGAGGATTGCGCTGGGCAGCCGCTTGGGCTCCTCCCCGCGCAGCGCCAGGCCGGAGAAGACGCTCTCCCCAGCGGCCCAGTCGTTGAGGTGCTCGATCAGGTCCTCGGTCAACTCCCCCTGGGGGGCGTCAAACTCCCGGCTGACGCGGAGCAGGTCCCAGCGGCCACCGCTCGCGTCGGGCGTGAGGCGGTAGAGGGAGGGGCTTCGGCGGAGCAGGGCCGGGGTTGCGAGCCCGGGGCGGAAGGGGAGGCGCACCGTGGGTCCTCTCACGCGATCGCGCGCCTGCGCGCCATGATGTGGCGGATCACCCAGTCGGCCAAGGCGCCCCCCGCCGTTTTCCCTCCCAGGGGGGAGAGGCCGCTGGGAGAGGTGCAGCTGACCGAGGCCACGTTCGCCATCCGCTCGGCCTCCCGGCAGAGGGCGGGTTCGTTGGCCACCCGGCCGGAGATGAGGATGCTCTCATCCTCGATTCCCATGTGGCTGCGAATCCAGTGGACGATGAGGGTCGAGCCCAGCGTGTCGCAGGCGCAGATGACGAGCCCCCGGCGGCGGAGCCACCCCAGCATCCAGGGGTCGGTTGCGACGTGGAGGCTCCCGTCCGAGCAGGGGGAGTCGGCCAGCTCGGCCAGGACGATCTCCCCGTGCGTGGCAGCGTGGCGAAGAAGAATCCGGGCGGTGCGGCGCACCTCCTTCAGGGGCCGGGCGAAGGTCGTGGCCAGCCCCGCGTCCACGAAGTCCCACGCCAGGCGGGCCGAGTCGAAGAAGCCGAGCGGCCTTCCGTAGCACACGCGCATCAGGTCGCGCATCCGGCCCGTGCCCGTCAGCTTTACGTAGGCGACGCGGATCCCCGCCGCCCGCAAGGAGAAGGCGAGGGAGGCGGCGCAGGTGGTCTTGCCCACGTCCATGTCCGAGCCCGCGAACAGGACGAGCGGCGCCCCAGGCGCCGCGTCTTCGTCCAGCGGAATCCGGATGCCGGGAACGGTGGGCAGCTCGGAGACGTGGACCTGCTTCCCGCCGTGCTCCACCCCGCCCAGCACCTTGAGCTTGACCAGAGGCTGGTGCGGCTCGTTGCACAGGCCCGCGATCCCGCCGGTGTTGAGGAGGTCGAGCTCCGACCCGGGGGGAGCGGGCCGGCTCGGCGCCCGCCCGGAGATGCTCCGGTTGGCAAAACGCCCCCCGAGGACCACAACGAGGCGCATGCCCGCCTCCAAAGGGACCTCGCGCGTCTGCCATGCCTCGGCCGCTCCGGGGAGCGGCTCGATCACCTCGAGCGACCCCACGGCGCAGCCGGGGGGGGCGGCGGTCACTTCCACCGCGGCGGCCGCGCCCTCCGCCACGGGGTGCGGACTCAGGGGAAGCTCTCTCGCTCCCCGGGCCAAGAGGCCCGGCGACAGAAAGAGCCCGCGGGCCGTTGAGGCGAAATGATCGATCGTCACCACAAGCAGAAACCCTAGCTGGCGGCGGAGAGTTCGAGCTGGCGGGTGAACGCCTCCACCATCTGACCCACCCAGGGCGCGATCCTCTCCACGCCCTCCTCGTAAAGGCTTCCCAGGCCCTCGAGCTTGAAAAAAACGCCCCGCGCCTCAACGATCGTTCCCCGCGCGGGCGGGGAACACGTGAGGAGAACCTCGTCGGGCCCCTGGAGGGCGGCGATCCGGTCTCCATCCCGCAAGAGGCGAGGCGAGGCGTCCATCATACCATAGACCCCGGGCGGCGAGGATCTGCCCACCCGCAGCGGCCGGGTGCCCGTGTTCCTGAGGAGAAGCTGGAAGCCCGCGAGGCGGAGGAGGCCCTGGGCGGCGATCTGGCGGGCGGCTTCCGCCTCCTCCACCACGGGGGCAAGGAAGGCCGCCAAGTGCCAGAACGCAGAGGGGGGAGGCGGGCCCGCGCGCCGCTCCAGCTCCGTGAGGAGCTGGGTCGTGCCGAGGAGCCGCGGGTTGAGCTCGAGGGCGTAGGACTCGCCCCCGTGCACGATGAAGTCCACGCCGAAGATGCCCGCGTAGCCGAGGCCCGCCGCCCACCGGCCGATCTGCAAGGTGGCGCTCTCGATGCCCGCCCGGGCGGCCCGGGGCAGGCGGCCGTAGGCGCCGTAGTCGCTTCCGGCGTAGTCGAAGCGGTGCATCGCGCAGCCTGCCAGGCCGGTGGCCATGACGGAGGGATGGGACATCCAGGCGCGGCCCCCGTAGATGAAAGCGGTCGCGCCGACCGCGGGGCCTCTCAGGTAGTGGCTCGCGATGACCCAGGCGTCCTTGCCCAGCTTTTCGCACAAGCGCGCGCGCAGGGCGGCCAACTCCCCGGCGCTCGCGACCAGGTGGGTCTGGTTCCCCGACGAGCCGATTCGCTCGGTGACCACGACCTCGGGCCCCCATCGGCGGAGGATCCCCTCCTCCAGCGCGCCCACCTCCAGGATCTGGCCGGGGGGGACCGCCAGGCCGCATCGCTCGGCCTCCTCGCGGAAGGCGATCTTGTCGTCGAGGCGGGTCTTGAGGCCGAGCGGATTGGCGAGGATGGAGAGGCGGCCCTCCTCGGCGAGCTTCTCCAAAAACTCGGTGGAGCGGTAGGGGACGATGAGACGGGGGGCGCCGCCCGTGCCGAGGAATTGGCGGAACTCGGCCCCCAAGGGCCCCCCGTAGGCGTCCACCAGGGAGCCGTGCGTCCACACGATGCGGCGCGCGTTGCCGCGCTCGACCGAGAAGTAGCGGAGCCGGGCGTCCCAGCGGGGCCCGTCCAGGCCCCAATCGCACGCGATCAGAAATTCCAGGGGGACGCACTCCTCCACGGCGATGGCGTCGGCCGCCCTGAGCCCCTGAAAGCCAAAGCGGGCGCCGGAGGGGGAAGCTTGGGCCAGAAGCTTGCGGAGGTCCTCTCCTGGATATGGGCGCGAGGCCAATGGACTCCCCCGTCCGAGAAGGCTCCAGCGGAGCCCGCCGAAAAGACCGGCGGATTTTAATGGCATCTCTCTTCGCCAGCAAACCCCGCGTGTGTTGACGTTCTCATCCGGTGGGACGCGCGGACGGGGGCCTGTATGCTAGGATGGGGTCTCGCCCCGGCTTCGCTTGGCCCGTTGGACGAAGGAGAAATCATTCGCCCATGGCTCCGCCTTCGGTCACTGTGGACCTCGCCACGGGGGAGGAGAGGCTGCCCCTTTCCTCTGAGGGGACGTGGCGCCCTCTCTGGCGAGGCCTCCGCCGCTCCAAGCCCGCTCTCGTGGGGCTCGTGTTTCTCGTTCTCTTGCTTCTGGTGGCGGCCGCCGCTCCGCTGGTCGCCCCCCACGATCCCGGAAAGGTGGACGTGCGCAACCGCCTGAGGCCGGCCGCGTGGATGGAGGGCGGGAGCGCGGTGCATGTGCTCGGGACGGACTCCCTGGGCCGGGACGTCCTGAGCCGCCTCATCTACGGGGGGCGGGTCTCGATATTGGTGGGGCTCAGCGCGGTCGTGATCTCGGGGTTTCTCGGCATCGTGCTCGGGCTGGTCTCCGGCTTCTTCGGCGGCAAGATCGACGACATCATCATGGGCCTGGCGGAGATCCAGCTCGCATTCCCCTTCATCCTGCTGGCCATCACCATCATGGCGGTGCTGGGGCCGGGGCTGATGAATGTCATCGTCGTCCTTGGGATCAGCCGCTGGGTGGCGTACGGCCGGGTGGTGCGCGGCCAGGTGCTCGCGATCCGGGAGCGCGAGTTCGTTGAAGCGGCGCGCGCATTAGGCTATCCTGTGTACCGGGTGCTGTTTTTTCAGATTCTTCCAAACGTCATGTCTCCCCTCATCGTGATCGGGACCTTCGCCGTGGCGGGGAACATCATCTCGGAGTCCTCGCTGAGCTTTTTGGGGCTGGGGGTGCCTACCTCGATCGTCACGTGGGGGGGAATGCTGTCAGAGGGGCGCGAGTACCTGCGCGTGTCGTGGTGGATGGCCACGTTTCCGGGGCTGGCCATCATGGCGACCGTTTTGAGCATCAATCTCATGGGCGACTGGCTCCGGGACTACTTCGACCCCCGCCTGCGGGACGACTTCTGATCCGGAGCCGCCGGGAGGCCATCTTGGGAAGACAAACGAGAAGAATCTGGGTGACCGGCGCCGCGATCCTCCTGCTCCTGGCCAGCCTCCAGTCATGCGGCGGGCAGAAGGCGGATCGCCCTCTTACGATCCTGGTCTCGGTCGAGGCGAACACCCTCGACCCTCACTTCGCCACCTCCACGATCGAGTGGAGCATCTTGATGAACGTGTTCGATTCCCTCGTCTCCCGAAAGGATGACATGACGCTGGGACCCGGGCTGGCGGAGCGGTGGGAGGTGGATGAGTCGAAGAGGCTGTGGACGTTCCATCTGCGAAAGGGAGTGAAGTTCCACAACGATGAGCCCTTCGACGCCCGGTCGGTCAAGTACACCTTCGAGCGCATGCAAGACCAGTCGCTCCGCCCGCGGACCACCATCCCCAGACGCATCTTCCTCAAGGAGGTGGAGGTGGTGGACGACCACACCGTGCGAATCCACACCCGCCGGCGGGTGGCCACGCTGCCCATCTGGCTCGTGAACGCCTTCATCCTTCCGCCGAAGTACTACTCCGCCACTCCGGCCAAGGAGGTCCTCGCCAAGCCCGTGGGGACCGGGCCCTACAGGCTCGTCAAGTGGGTGAAGGACGACCACATCCGCATGGAGGCCAACGCGGCCTGGTGGGGGGGCAAGCCCAAGATCGAGACGGCGGTCTGGCGCCCCGTGCCCGAGACCTCGGCCCGCCTCGCCGAGCTGGAGACGGGCGGGGCCGACCTCATCACCAACGTCTCGCCCGACCAGATGCACTCCCCCGCGGGCCGCGAGAAGAAAATCCAGCTCAAGGGGATCCATGGGGGCCGGAGGGTCTACGTCGGGGTCCGCACCGATCAGGGCGTCCTGGGCGACCGGCGGGTCCGCCAGGCCATGAACCATGCGGTGAATTTCGACCTGATCGCCAGCACCGTCCTCGTGGGCCACGGCTCCCGCATGGCGAGCGTCGTCAACCCGCCGAACAACGATCCCTCCCTCAAGCCGTATCCCTATGACCCCGAGAAGGCGAAGGCCCTTCTCGCGGAGGCGGGGCTCAAAGACACCGACGGGGACGGCATCCTGGAGGCGAACGGACAGCCGCTTCGGCTAAAGCTTGACGTCCCGATCGGCCGCTACCTCAAGGGGGAGGAGATTGCCGCGGCCGTCGCCTCGAATCTCCGGGCGGTGGGCATCCACGTGGAGGTCAACCTCCTCGAGTGGTCGGTCTTCCTCTCCCGCCGCAGCAAGAAGATTCTCTCTCCCCTCTATCTCCACGGGTTCAGCTCGGCATTCGACGCCGAGCTGGATCTGGGGGCCCTGCGGCCCTCTCTCTTCGCCAACCTGACGGCCTGGAAGCACCCCGAGTTCATCGCGGAATACCAGAAACTCCGCCAGAGCTTCGATCCGGAGGAGCTGCGCCGGATCAGCTTCCGCCTCCAGCGGCTCGTCATCGAGGAGGCTCCCTGGATCTTCCTCTGGCACCAGTATGACTTCTTCGGCTTGAGCGCCCGGATCGGCTGGCTTCCGAGGCCCGACGAGCGGATCTACCTTCCCTCGATCGCGATGCGGGACGCTCAGAACTAGGAGCGCCTGTGGGTTCCTATCTCCTGCGCCGGGCCATCCGCGCGGTTCTCGTCGTCGTCGGAGTGAGCTTCATCTCCTTCGCCGTTCTTTTCCTCTCCGGCGATCCGACCGACCTCCTGGTCGGCGAGGATTGGACGGTCCAGGAGGTTCAAAAGCTGCGCCAGGACATGGGGCTCGACAAGCCGTGGTTCATGCAGTACATGCTCTACGTGAGCCGCGCCGTCCGGGGGGATTTCGGCGAGAGCCTCCGCTACCGGAAGCCGGCCTTCGACCTGATCCTCGAGCGCGTTCCCGCCACCCTGGAGCTGGCATTCGTCGCGCTGGCTCTGTCCATCCTCCTCGCCTTCCCCGTGGGCATCGTGAGCGCGACGATGCGGGGCTCCGTCTACGACCAAGGAGGGATGATCTTCGCCCTCTTCGGCCAGTCCATGCCGGTCTTCTGGCTGGGGCTGATGCTGATCCTCGTCTTCGGGGTGCAGCTGGGGTGGCTTCCGATCAGCGGCAGAGGCGGGCTGGCGCACATCATCCTGCCAGCCGTCGCGCTGTCCACCTACTCGATTGCCCGCAATACCCGCGTCATCCGGAGCTCCATGCTGGAGGTCCTCGGCAACGACTATATCACCACGGCCCGAGCCAAGGGCGTGGCCGAGTGGGTGGTGATCCATTTGCACGCCCTGCGGAACGCCATGATCCCGGTGGTCACCATCATCGGCCTCGAGTTCGGCCACCTGCTCGGGGGCGCGGTGATCGTCGAGACGATCTTCGCCTGGCCGGGCATCGGGCGGCTGATGATCCATGCGGTCTACGCGAAGGATTTCCCCCTCGTGCAGGCCGCCGTGACGATCGCCGCCCTCATCTTCGTATCGCTGAACTTCCTCGTGGACGTGATCTACTCCATCCTCGACCCCCGGGTCCGCCTGAATTGAGCCCCCGCCCGCTGCGGTGAGCCGGACAGCCTACTACTGGGACGCGGCCTCCCTCGGCCATGACGCCGGCGGCTTCATCGAGGGCCCGGCGCGCGCCGAGCGCCTCCGCCCCGAGCGCTTGAGAAGGCGCCTGCCCGCTCTCGACGCCCGGCCCGTCCCGCCCCACGGAGCGGCCGGCTGGATCCTCCGGGTGCACGCGGCCGAGCACGTCGAGCGCGTCCGCTCGGCCTGCGCCCGGGGCTGGGGGATCCTGGACCACCCCGACACCCTGGCCGGGCCGGGGAGCTACGAGACGGCTCTCGCGGCCGTGGACGCCGCCCTCGCGGCGGCGGACGCCGTCGTCTCGGGCGAGGTGGACAACGCCTTCTGCGCCGTCCGGCCTCCCGGCCATCACGCCCTGCCCAACTACTCCATGGGGTTCTGCCTCTTCTCGACGGCGGCCGTCCTGGCCCGCTACCTCCAGGAGCGCCACGGCCTGGGCCGGATCGCCATCGTGGACTGGGACGTCCACCACGGGAACGGGACGCAGGCCGTCTTCTGGTCCGACCCCGAGGTCTTCTACGCCTCCCTCCACATGTATCCCCACTATCCGGGGACCGGCCGGGCCGAGGAGCGGGGCGGGGGGCCGGGGGAGGGGACCACCCTCAACCTCCCCATGCCGCCGGGGACCCCCGAGGAGGTGTACCTGGCCCGCTTCGAGGGGGAGGTCTTGCCGGCGCTCCGCGTCCACCGCCCCGAGGCGCTGATCATCTCGGCTGGCTTCGACTCCCACCGGGGGGACCCCCTCGGGGGGCTTCTTCTGACCGAGGCGGGATTCGCCTCGATGACCCGCCACCTGAAGGGGCTGGCCGCAGCATCCTGCGGAGGGCGCATCGTGAGCCTCTTGGAGGGAGGCTACGATCTCGACGCCCTCGAGGGCTCGGTCGCCACTCACGTCGGGGCTTTGATGGAATAAAGATTCAGGTTTATCTTTCAATATCAACCATAAAATATTGAAATAACGAGATATATATCATAAAAATATTATTTTAACGGACTTAGTTGACTAACTAACTAAGAAGCCCTATATTTCACACCAGGAGGAAACGAGCATGGGTACCGCGCTCAAGACAGCATCGCCCAGGCGGGAGAGGGGGGGGACGCGCGAGCGGATCGTGCTGGCGGCGGCCGAGCTCATCTACCGGCAGGGTTTCGGCGCCACCTCCCTCGACATGGTGGCCCGGAGGGCGGGGGTCAACCGCGGGAGCCTGTACTACTTTTTCAGATCGAAAAAAGCCCTCGCCCTGGAGATCATCGGCCACTACGAGGGACTCCTCCACCGCCACTACCTCGGCCCCGCCCTTGAGGGCGGGGGGAGGGGGCGGGAGAAGCTGGCCCGGCTGGCCGATCTCTACTGCAGGATGCCCCTCACGGACGCCCCCTGCTGCGGCTGCCCCATCGGAAATCTCTCCCTGGAGCTGAGCGGGCTCGACGAGGATCTGCGGAACCGGCTGAAGGAGGTCTGGGGGGGCGTTTTCGCCCGCATCGAGGGGGCGCTCCGCCAGGCCCAGCGGGAGGGGGAGCTCGACCCCGGGGCGGACGCGGGCGGGCTCGCCCGCGCCTTCTTCGCCCAGATCCAGGGGGCGCACATCATCGCGCGGAGCGCGCTGGACGAGCGGGCCCTCCGGGAGGATTGCCTCAGGGCCCTGAACGGCCTCCCGTGGGCCTCCTGAGGACGGGAGGGGAGGAGTCGGAGATGGCGACCACGCAAGACGCCCCCCGGGCCCGGGTGGAGCTTCCGGTCGGGGGGATGACGTGCGCCTCCTGCGCCGCCCGGATCGAGAAGCAGCTGGCGGGCCTCGAGGGGGTGGATCAGGCGGCCGTCAACCTGGCGACGGAGCGGGCGAGCGTGGTCTACGACCCCGCCCGGGTCACCCCCGCCCGGATCGCCCGCCGCATCGAGGAGACGGGCTACACCGTGCCCGAGGAGAGCGCCGAGCTGGCGATCGGAGGGATGACGTGCGCCTCCTGCGCCGCGCGCATCGAGAAGCGCCTGAACGCGCTCGAGGGGGTGGTCTCGGCCACGGTCAACCTCGCGGCCGAGCGGGCGCTCGTGCGCTTCCGGCCGGGGGTGGCCTCGGTCGCGGGCCTCGTCGGGCGGGTGGAGGAGACGGGCTACACCGCCCGCCCGCTCGCCCCGGATGCCGAGGACGCCGAGCAGCAAGAGCGCGCCCGCCGGGCCCGGCGCGACCTCTGGACGCTCCTCTTCGCCGCCGCCCTATCCCTCCCCCTCGTCTTCCAGATGGCGAGCCTCCTCCCCTGGAGCGCGGGGCACTGGGAGTGGCCCCGGTGGTGGCAGCTCGCCCTCGCCACCCCGGTCCAGTTCATCGCGGGCTGGCGCTTCTACCGCGGGGCCTACCACGCCCTGAGGGGAGGCGGGGCGAACATGGACGTCCTGGTCGCCCTGGGCACGAGCGCCGCCTACTTCGACAGCCTGGCGGTGACGGTCCTGGGCCTGGACGGGATGGACGTCTACTACGAGGCCGCGGCCATCATCATCACCCTGATCCTGCTCGGCAAGTACCTGGAGGAGCGCGCCAAGGGGAGGACCTCCGCCGCCATCCGCAAGCTCATGGGGCTCCAGGCCAAGACGGCCCGCGTGGTGCGCGAGGGCGTGGAGCGGGAGATCCCCGTCGACCAGGTCATGGCGGGGGACGTCGTCCTCGCCCGGCCCGGGGAGAAGTTCGCCGTGGACGGGGTCATCCTGGAGGGGAGGACCTCGGTCGATGAGTCCATGATCACGGGGGAGAGCCTCCCCGTCGAGAAGGGCCCGGGCGACGCGGTGATCGGGGCCACCATCAACAAGCACGGGGCGGTGCGCTTCCAGGCCACCAAGGTGGGGAAGGACACGGCGCTCTCCCAGATCATCCGCCTGGTTCAGGAGGCCCAAGGCTCGAAGGCCCCCATCCAGAGGCTGGCGGATCAGATCTCGGGCATCTTCGTGCCCATTGTCCTCGCGGTCGCGGTCGTCACCTCGGCGGCCTGGTACGCCTACGCGGGTTTCACCCCCGCCCTGGTGAACGCCGTGGCCGTCCTCGTCCTCGCCTGCCCCTGCGCCCTGGGGCTCGCCACCCCCACCGCCATCATGGTGGGGACGGGGAAGGGGGCCGAGGCGGGGGTCCTCATCAAGGGGGGCGAGTCCCTCGAGACCGCCCACAAGCTGGACGCCATCATCCTCGACAAGACGGGCACCTTGACGCGGGGCAGGCCCGAGGTGACCGACCTCGTGCCCTTCGACGCCTCGGGCGAGCATGAACTCCTCCGCCTCGCGGCGAGCGCCGAGCAGGGCTCCGAGCACCCCCTGGGCGAGGCCATCCGCGAGCGCGGCAAGCGGGAGGGGGTGGAGCTCCTCCCGGCGGAGGACTTCCGCGCCGTCCCCGGCCACGGGCTCGAGGTCCGGGTGGGGGGCAAGCTCCTCCGGCTCGGCAACCTCAAGCTCATGGCGCGCCACGGCCTCACCCTCGACGGGCACGGGCGGGCCGTCGCGGCGCTGGAGGAGGAGGGCAAGACCGTCGTGCTCCTGGCCGACGAGGAGCGGATCCTGGGCGCCGTGGCCGTGGCCGACACCCTGAAGGAGACCTCGGCCGAGGCCGTCCGGGCGCTCGGCGCGATGGGGATCGAGGTCTGGATGCTGACGGGGGACAACCCCCGGACGGCCCGGGCCATCGCGGCCCAGGCGGGGATCGAGCGCGTCATGGCCGAGGTCCTGCCCGAGGAGAAGGCGGCCAAGGTGGGGGAGCTCAAGGCCGGGGGGAAGGTGGTCGGGATGGTGGGCGACGGGATCAACGACGCCCCCGCCCTCGCCGCGGCGGACGTGGGCATCGCCATCGGCACGGGCACCGACGTGGCCATGGAGGCCTCGGACGTGACCCTGATGCGCGGGGACCTGATGAGCGTGGTGGACGCCATCCGGCTCTCGCGCGCGACCCTGCGGAAGATCCGCCAGAACCTCTTCTGGGCGTTCATCTACAACATCCTCGGCATCCCGCTCGCGGCCCTGGGGTATCTCAGCCCCGTCGTCGCCGGGGCGGCGATGGCCATGAGCTCGGTCTCGGTCGTCTCGAACACCTTGCTCCTCAGGCGGTGGCGGCCGGTTCGCTAAAAAGGAGAAACGGGATGGAAAACGTACGGCTGAAGGTGAAGGGAATGACCTGCGGGGGCTGCCAGGCGGCCGTCCAGCGGGCCCTCAGCGGCGTGGCCGGGGTGGCGAAGGCCCAGGTGGACCTGGCGGGGGGGCTAGCCACGGTCGAGTATGATCCCGCCAAGGCGAATCCTGAGGCGCTCAAGAAGGCCGTCGTGGGGGCAGGCTTCGAGGTGGGGTAGGGGTCGCCCGCGTGACGGCGGAAGACATGAGGGACACGCCCGGCGTCATCGCCAAGCCGCCCTTCATCTACCTGGGGTTCATCGCCCTGGGCGCCGCGGCCGACTTCGCCTGGCCCGCGCCCTTTCTCCCCCTGGGGGCGCAGCTCGCCGCGGGGTTTTTGCTCATCGCGGCGGGGGTCGCCCTCGCGGCCGCCTGCCTCCGGCAACTCCACCGCGCGGGCACGACCCACAAGGTCGAGGAGGCCACGACGCGGATCGTGACGGAGGGCCCCTACCGCCTCTCCCGGAACCCGATCTACGTCGGCTTGGCCTCGATCCACGCAGGCGTCGGCCTCGCGGCCGACAGCCCGTGGATCCTCGCGGGACTCCCCCCCGCCCTCCTCGTCATCCGCTGGGGGGTCATCGCCCGGGAGGAGGCCTACCTGGAGAGGAAATTCGGGGAGGCGTATCTCGCCTACAAGGCTACAGCCAGGCGGTGGATCTAGGGGGCCGCCTCAATACCCCCGCCGCATGGGCTCGTAGGGGGCCGGCCTCTCCCCTCCGGCCGGGGCCGATCCGCCCGGGCCGGCGCAGGCCGCGAGGGCGAGCCCGAGAACGACGAGCCACATCACCAGCCAGAAACGGCGCCTCATGGGTGCTCCTCCTCCGCCCCGGCGGCAAGGGTCAAAGCGCGGCCGCCCGTCCTGGAAGGGCCTAGTCGGCCATCCCCACGGCGGCGAGGTCGCGCCTGAGCTCCTCCCGCTCGGCCCGCGAGAGCGGGATCATGGGGGGCCGCGAGGGCCCCCCGTGGAGCCCTTTTAGGTCCATCCAGGCCTTGAGGGCGGGGATGGGGAAGGCGCCGCGCGACCAGGGGCCCCAGAGCCACTTCTCGGCGGCGCGGCGGACGGGGTTCATGGCCTCGCGCGCCGTCCAGGCCTCCTCCAGGTTCCCCTCGTCGATGAGCCGGGTGTAGCGCTCCATGCCCAAATTCCCCTTGCGCTGCATGAGGAAGGGGTCGGGGCCGCTCATGAAGGTCTGCTGCTTGTGGTAGGCCCGGTTGAAGAACCACTGGGTCTCCATCGGGTCGCTGAAGACGATCGCGTGGCCGACCGCCTCGCGCACCTCGTCGCAGTGGTACTTGGGGGCCGCGTTCTTGATGCAGCAGATGCTCTCGTTCTCCTCCACGATCTCGCGGATGAGCCGGGGGGACATGAGGTAGCCCGAGGCCCCGAAGTTGAAGAGCGAGATCCCGATCTCGGCCCGGTCGCAGACGTATCTGAAAAACGCCCGCACGCGCTCCGGGATGCCGCCTGTCCCCAGGTAGGGGTTGCCGACGATGGCGTAGGTGCAGCCCGCCTCGGCGGCGGCCTCCGTGAGCTCGAGGCACTCCTTGGCCGAGGTGTGGCCCGTGTGGGCGATGACGGGGACGGGCCCGGCCTCCTCCGCCGCGACCGCCTGGCCCCGGAGCCTCTCCTCCTTGGTCAGGCACCAGAACTCGCCGATCAGCCCCCCGACGAAGAACCCCTGGATGTGGAGGTCGTCGATGTAGTGGCGGATGTCGGCCCGGAAGGCCTGCTCGTCGATGCGGT
>CAYMWZ010000004.1:0-27936 GCA_964394385.1 uncultured Nitrospinaceae bacterium
CAGGAGGGCCACCCCCGCCGGCACCTAGGGTCCTTCCCGGAACGGCCAGGCGGCCACCGAGAGGCTCAAGGCGTTGAAGGCGATGTCGGCCAGGGCGTCGAGCCCTCCCCAGCCGGGGCTCTCGGCCCCCCCGCGCCGGGCCAAGGGGCCGTCCGCCAGGTCCGAGAGGGCGATGAAGAGGTAGAGCGCGAGGAGGCTCCCCGCCCGCGGGTGCGGACCCTGGAGGGGCGCCTCGAGGAGAAGCCACAAGAAGAAGGGGATGCCGGCCAGCCGCGCGAGGGTGAGCGTGCGCGCCGCGGCGGCATAAACGGGCAAGTGGAGATTTTTCATCCTTGGCCTGTCTAATCGGGTTGGGTATTCCGATAACAATTTCAACCGGAAAACCTTGCATCCCGACGTTGACACTCAACCCGAGGTGGAGTCTAGTCAACCATCGCACCATCGCAGAACCGATCCAAGCCGGTGCGACCGGATCTCCGCTTCCCGATCCGAGGAACGGGGAAGAGAGTTCCGTTGCAAAGCAACAACCCTGCTCCGCGGTCTTTGATCCCCGTTCGGTTTCAAAGGACGCCGGGTTTGTGAGCAAAACTCCTCCGGCGAGCGGCGGAGGAGCAAGGAGTCGTCACCGGGCGGCGCCATCCCCCTGCGGGGGAGCCCGCCCACGCGGCGAGGAACCCGATGCCCAAGTACGCCATGGCGATCGACCTGCGCTCCTGCATCGGCTGTCACGCCTGCACGATCGCCTGCAAATCCGAGCACGACATCCCGATCGGGGTGTGGCGCTGCTGGGTCAAGGAGGTCGAGAAGGGGGCCTTCCCGGACACGCGCCGGGAGTTCCTGCCCGTCCTGTGCAACCAGTGCGACGACGCCCCCTGCCAGAACATCTGTCCCACCAAGGCCCTCTTCCGGCGCCAGGACGGCATCGTGGACCTCGACCCGGACTGGTGCATCGGCTGCAAGTCCTGCATGGCGGCCTGCCCCTACGACCAGCTCTTCATCGACCCGAACACGAACACCGCCGAGAAGTGCAACTTCTGCGCGAACCGCCTCGAGTCGGGCCTCGAGCCCGCCTGCGTGGTCGTCTGCCCCACGCAGTGCCGCGTCTTCGGCGACCTCGAGGACCCCGCCTCGGCGATCTCGCGCCTCATCGCCCGCGAGCCCATCACCGTCCGCAAGCCCGAGTACGACACCCGCCCCAACATCTACTACGTCGAGGGGAGCCGCCAGACCCTGGACCCCACCGAGCCCGCCCAGTCGGGCATCTACAAGCAGGGGGAAATGGACGAGCAGCGCAAGGAGGCCATCCCCCCGTGGGAGAACAAGCGGGGTGAGAGCCGGACGGTCTACGACACCTTTCACAAGGTCCCCTGGGGGGAGAACATCGAGTTCTACCTCATGACGAAGGGGATGAGCACGGGCCTCCTGGTCTTGAGCCTCCTCCTCTGGCGGTTCGGCTTCGAGAGCTCCCTCTTCTCCCTCTGGATGCCCATCCTGAGCGGGCTCCTGCTCGCCGCGACGGGCGCCGTCCTCGTCGCCGACCTGAAGCGCCCCGAGCGCTTCTTCTACATCCTCCTCCGCCCCAACTGGGGGAGCTGGATGGCCTGGGGCACCTGGTTCATCACCCTGGACGGGCTCCTCACGGCCCTGTGGGTGCTGGCCGCGCTCGCAGGCGCCCGGGGCCTGATGGGGACCCTCTTCTGGCCGGCCGCGGCCATGGGCGTCCTGGCCTCGATCTACACGGGCTTTTTCTTCGCCCAGGCCTCGGCGCGCGACCTCTGGAAGGGGAGCGAGAACACCCTCGACATCGGGGTGCTGTCGGGCCTGAAGGGCGCGGCGGCGCTCCTGCTCTTCGCCACCCTCCTCCCCATCGCGCAAAAGGAGCAGGCGCTCCTCGCCCTGGGGCTCCTGGTCCTCGCCTTCACCCTGCTGCACCTGCTCATCCTTGTCTTCTCCACGCTGGCCCACCGCTTCGGCTCCCCCGCCCACGGGCGCGCGGTCGAGCTCATCCTGCGCGGGCCTCTGAAGGCCGAATTCTGGGGAGGGGCGGTCGCCCTCGGATGCGCCCTCCCCGTCCTCCTGATCGCCTGGCGCGGCTTCGGCGGCCTCGGGGCGGCGCTCGCCGGGATCCTCGCGGCGGCCGGCGCCTACTACTGGGATCGGGTCTGGGTGCGGGCCGGGCAGGCCGTCCCCCTCTCCTGAGGAATCGCATGACGACGAGCCACCTCCAGGCCGGACAAGGCGCGCGCGACATCGCCGCGCTCGGCCGGCCCGACCTCCTGGCCAAGGCTCCCCCGCCCGCGCCGGCGGGCCAGCGGAACTACACCCACCTGAACGGCCCCCTCGCCTCCTACCCCGCCCCGGAGAAGTGGGACCACTGGACCGAGTACGAGAGCGCCCAATGGCCGAGGAAGGTCCAGCGCAACTACATGCTCGTGCCCACCCTCTGCTTCAACTGCGAGGCGGGCTGCGGGCTCCTCGCCTACGTGGACAAGGACGACCTCAAGATCCGCAAGATCGAGGGCAACCCCCTCCACCCCGCCTCGCGGGGGCGCAACTGCGCCAAGGGCTGGGTGACGCTCAACCAGGTCTACGACCCGGACCGCATCCTCTACCCCTTGAGGCGCGCCGGGGAGCGCGGGGAGGGAAAGTGGGAGCGGGTGAGCTGGGAGGAGGCCCTGGACGACATCGCCTCCCGCATCCGCCGCGCGATCGAGGAGGGCCGCCGGAACGAGGTCATCTACCACGTGGGGCGCGCCGGCGAGGACGGCTTCATGTTCCGCACCTTGGCCGCCTGGGGCGTGGACGGCCACAACAGCCACACGAACGTGTGCAGCTCATCCGCGCGCATCGGCCAGTTCCTGTGGAACGGCTCCGACCGCCCCTCGCCCGACTTCGCCAACGCCGACGCGATCCTCCTCATCAGCAGCCACCTGGACACGGGGCACTACTACAACCCCTCGGCCCAGCGCATCATCGAGGCCCACGTGCAGGGCGCCAAGCTCATCGTGATCGACCCCAGGCTCTCAAACACGGCGGCCAAGGCGGACTACTGGCTCCCCGCCTACAGCGGGACCGAGAGCGCCATCCTCCTGGCCATCGCCCGCCACCTGCTGGAGACCGGCCAGTACGACGAGGAGTTCGTGCGCGAGTGGTTCAACTGGGCGGACTACCTCCGGGCCCTCCATCCGGAGGATGAGGCCACCTTCGAGAACTTCATCCGCCGCCTCAAGGAGGAGTACGCCCAGTTCTCCTTCGCCTACGCCGAGGAGGAGACGGGCGTCGCGGCCGAGAAGATCGCCGAGGTGGCCCAGGTGGTGGCGCGCGCGGGCAAGCGCCTCTCGGTCCACGTCTGGCGCGCGGCGGCCACGGGCAACCTCCACGGCTGGCAGGTCGCCCGCTGCCTCCACTTCCTGCCCTCCCTCACGGGGGCGGTCGGCACAGTGGGGGGGACGCATCTCGCGAGCTGGCACAAGTTCGTCCCCAAGCACCCCAACGCGGCCCCCGGGCCCGGGGATTGGAACGAGCTCCTCTTCCCGCGCGAGTACCCCCTCGCGTTCTTCGAGATGAGCTTCCTCATGCCCCACCTCATGAAGGACAAGGGGCACCGGGTGGAGGTCTACTTCACCCGTGTCTACAACCCCGTGTGGACCAACCCCGACGGCTTCATGTGGCTGGAGATGCTGAAGGACGCCGAGCGGATGGGCTGCCACGTGGCCTTGACCCCCACCTGGAGCGAGACGGCCTGGTTCGCTGACTACGTCCTCCCCATGGGGGTCGCCACCGAGCGGCACGACAACCAGAGCCAAGAGACGCACCCCACGAGCTGGGTGGGCTTCCGCCAGCCGGTCCTGCGGGTGGCGCGCGAGCGCCTGGGGGAGAGGTTCGAGACGAGCCGCGAGGCCAACCCTGGCGAGGTCTGGGAGGAGGACGAGTTCCTGATCGAGCTCTCCTGGCGGATCGACCCGGACGGCGCCCTCGGGGTGCGCAGGTTCTTCGAGAGCCCCTACCGGCCGGGCCAGAAGATCACGGTCGAGGAGTACTACCGCTGGATGTTCGAAAACGGCGTGCCGGGGCTCCCCGAGGCCGCCGCCAGGGAGGGCCTCTCGCCCCTCGAGTACATGCGCAGGTACGGCGTGTTCGCGGTCCAGGAGGGGATCTACGAGGTCCACATGAAGGAGCTCTCCGCCGGGCAGATGGAGGGGGCCGAGGTGGACCCCCTGACCGGCGCGGTCAAAAGGGGCGGCCGTCCCGTCGGAAACATGAGCGGGGGCAGGCCCCGGGAGGGCTTCGCCACGCCCTCCAAGAAGCTCGAGTTCTTCAGCCCCACCATGGCCGAGTGGGGATGGGGCGATCAGGCCATCCCCCGCTACGCCAAGACCCACGTCTACTGGCGCGATCTCAAGCGGGAGGAGAACGAGTTCGACCTCATGCCCAACTACCGCCTCCCCACCCTCATCCACACGCGCTCGGCCGTGAAGTGGCTCTACGAGATCACCCACAACAACCCGCTCTGGGTCCACGGCGAGGACGCCCGCCGCCTGGGCGTGGCGACGGGGGATCTCGTGCGGGTCGAGACCGGGATCGGCCACTTCGTCACCCGCTGCTGGGTCACCGAGGCGCTCAAGCCCGGGATCGTTGCCATGGCGCACCACCTGGGCCGCTGGCGCCTCGCCGAGGACATCGGGGCGCCCCGGCTCGCCTCGGCGCTCGTGCGCCTCGAGGAGGAGGGGGACGGCCGGTACACGATGCGTCAGGTCCACGGGGCCGAGCCCTTCAAGAGCGCCGACCCCGACTCCTCGCGCATCTGGTGGCGCGAGGTCGGGGTGAACCAGAACCTGACCTTCCCCGTCAACCCCGACCCGGTGAGCGGGATGCACTGCTGGCACCAGCGGGTGAAGGTCACGAAGGCCGCCCCGACAGACCGCTACGGCGACATTCGCGCCGACACCCGCAAGAGCTTCGAGCACTACAAGAAGTGGCTCGCGATGACCCGGCCCGCCCCCGGCCCCGGGGGGCTCAGGCGGCCCCTCTGGTTCCCGCGCCCCAACCCGCCCCGGCCCGAGGCCTACAAGATCCCCGGATGAGCCCCCTCTTCCGGAAGCGCCCCGGCTCCGCGGAGCTCGCCGAGGAGGCGGACCTGCGCCAACGGATCTACCGGGTGCAGGCGGCCGCTCATCTTGATCCTCCCGACGCCCGGCTGCTCGCCTTCCTCGCGGAGAACTACCCCTTCCTCCTTCCCGGCGGCCCCCCGAGGGACGACGCGGCCCTCCAGGCGCTGCGGGTGGACTTCACCAACCTCTTCCACCTCTCGGGCCAGCCCTACGAGGCGGCCCTCGTGGATGAGAGCGGCCACCTGAACGCGCGGGCCACCGACCGCGTGACGGACTTTTACCGCGCCTGCGGCTGGCGCCCGGGCGGCGGGGGGGGCCTCGTCGCCATGGACCACCTGAGCGCGGAGCTGGAGTTCCTGGCCCACCTGGCCGAGGCCGAGCGCGACGCCTGGCGGGCGGAGGACGCCCCCCGGGCGCGGGAGCAGCTCGCCCTCGCCGCCCGCTTCCTGGACGAGCACCTCTTGCGCTGGATGCCCCTCTTCACGGCGAGCGCCGAGGAGGAGGCCGAGACCCCCTTCTACCGCGAGCTGGCCCGGTGGACGCGGGAGTTCGCCCTGGCCGACCGCGTGCACATCGAACAACTTCTCAGGGAAAGATAGGGAAAGGCCGCTCAGCTAGCCCGGCGGGGACTCGGCCTGCATCCTACGCGCCCACTTCCGGGCGCCCTTGAGGCAGCGGCGCAGCTCCCGGGCGCGCTGGGTCCAATCCCTCCAGGCGGCCTTGGCGGGCGGGCAGGCGCGCGACCACGCCCGGAAGCGGGCCACCCAGGCGGCCGCTTCGCCCTCCAGGCGGGCGATGAGCTCCTCCGCCCGGCCCTCCGAGCCGGCCTCCCGGAAGAGGTTTTCGAGCATGCGGGCGCGGGTCTGGACCCCGGTCCTCAGGCCCATCTCCCCCGCGATGCGCCGGATGCGCGAGCGGGTGAGGTAAAGCCCCGAGCGGGCCGGGTTGACGAGAAGCTCCACCACCTCGTGGAGGTTCCCCTCGCGGAAGGTGCGCGCCATGTCGGCCACGGCGGAGGGCCTCCCGGCGGGGGAGGGGGCGGCTCCCTATCCGCCCGCCTTGCGGGAGAGGAGCTCCCGCTTGCGCTTCATCGCGGTGGCGAGGTCCGCCACGGTGATCCCAGCGAGGTATTGATTGATCCGCTCGCGGAGGGGCTTCCAGGCGTCATGGAGGGGGCAGGGCATCTCGTCCGAGCACTCGGCGAGGCCCACCGCGCAGCGGCTGAACCCCTCGGTCCCGTCCACCACGGAGACCACCTCCATGAGGGCGATCTGGTCGGGGGGCCGGGAGAAGCCGAAGCCGCCCTTGGGGCCCTTGACCGAGGTCAAGAGGCCCGAGCGGGCCAGCTGCTGGAGGACCTTGGCCAGGAAAGGCGCCGGGAGGTCCTCGGCCTGGGCGATCTCCTGAACGCGCGTCACCCCCTCGGGCCGATGGGTTCCCATGTAGGTCAAGGCGCGGAGGGCATATTCGGTGGGGCGGGAGTAAATCATGGGCCCTCCTCGAGGGCCTGGTCCATGCCCGGGACGCGGCATCGCTAAATAAGAGAGTCTGTGTTCTTTTTATCCCATGAACCCAATTTGTCAACTGGGAAAATCGGGACCCCGGGCGTTCCCGGCCCGCCGCCCGCCGGCTCCTTGGGTTTCCCTTCGGGGGAGGAAACGGGTAACTTCTCCAAAAGGCGGCGGGGACGCCCCGTCCAAAACCCCCGGGAGAAGGACCCTGCGTCGTGAGATGAGACTCCGCGCCCTGGCCGGGAAGACCCTCCGATCCCTTCCCTTCCTCATCCATCGCTCGAGCGGCTGGCTCGGCCGGCGCCCCCAAAGGGGCGCCTTCCCCTCCCCCGAGATGCTCGAGGGCGTGCGCAAGATCCTGGCCATCAAGCTGGACTCCATCGGGGACCTCCTCATGACCACCCCGGCCCTCCGCTCCCTCCGGCGGCGGTTTCCGGGGGCCGATCTTCACCTCCTGGTGCAGCCCGGGGTGGCCCCCCTGGCTCGCCTCCTGCCCGGGGTGGACGCCGTCGAGACACTGCCGTGCGGCTTCCTCCTCTCCGGGGGAAGGAGGCTCGCCCGGGCCCTCCGGTGGGGCTCCGGCCTCCTCCGGATGCGGCGCCGCCGCTACGACCTCATCCTGGACTTCAGCGGGCTCTTCCACTCCGCCGCCGCCGCCTGGGCGATCGGCGCTCCCCTCAGGCTGGGGTTCCGGCGGCGGATCCCCCTCGGCTTCTTCTCGACCGAGGGGTTCGGCCACTTCTACACCCACGAGTTCGAGGCGGACGAGCGGGGGCACCTCGCCGAGGCGATGAGCGCCCTGCCCGCCGCCCTGGGGGCCGAGCCCGACGCCGGGGGATGGCGGGCGAGCCTCACCCCCGAGATCCGGGCCGCCGCCGAGCGCGCGCTCGGCGAGGCGGGCGTCGGCCGGGCGGACGGCCCCTTGGTCCTGGTGAGCCCGGGCACCAAGTGGCCCCCCAAGCGGTGGGCGCAGGGCCAGCTCGCCCAGGCGATCGACCTCCTGCAAGCGCGCGGCCTGCGGGTCCTGGCGACCGCGGGCCCGGGAGAGGAGGCCCTCCTCGACGCCCTCCGCCGGGAGTGCCGCACGGGCCCGGCTTTCCTTTGGCCCCCCGTCCCCCTGGAGACGCTGCTCGGGATCCTCGAGAAGGCGGACGTGTTCCTCGGCCACGACAGCGGCCCCATGCACTTGGCGGCGGCCGTGGGCACCCCCGTCGTCGCCCTCTTCGGCCCCACGGCGCCGGCGCGGGCCGGGCCGCGGGGGAGCCCCTTCATCCCCCTCTACGCCGCGCTTGAGTGCAGCCCCTGTCCCCTCTACTTCACGCGGGAGCGCTGCCACCGCGGCCACAACTACTGCATGGACGGCTTCCGCCCCTCGGACGTGGCCGCCGCCGTCGAGCTCTCTGTCGAGCGGCGGCGCCTCCCCCGGCGCGCCGGCGGCCCCGCGGGCTGAGGCCCTAGGCGAGGAACGCCCGTCCCCGCCGCCGGTGGCCCAAGAGGACGAGGAACATCACCTCCCGGCCCTCGGCCGCGGGGCCGAAGAACTCGACCACCTCGTCGTCGTAGAAGGTGAGGCCCGTGGCCGCGAGGCCCTGGGCGTAGGCGGCGAGGTAGAGCCTCCCCCCCATGACGCCCGCCTCGAGCTCGGCCGCGCGGTAGCCCCGATCCTCAAGGGCGCCCAGCACCTCCTCCAGCCGGCTCAGGAAATAGACGTTCACGGCGGCCTCCGCCGCGAGCGGCTGGTCCAGGCCCAGCCGGCCCGCCTCGCGGCGGAAGTCTCCCCTCTTGAGGAGGAGCAGGGCCCCGCGCGCGCGGTCGAAGCGGTAGGCCCCCGGCGGAATCCCCTCGACCGCGTGGACGATCAGAAAAAGCTCGCTCAGGCGGGGGCTCCCCCCCGGCAGGAAATCGGCCGGCATCGATCCAGTGGCGGCCCTCAGGGCGGCCGAGAGCTCCTAGAAGCGGATGGAGCGCTCCCTGTCGAAGCGGCGGGCCGAGCCCCGGCGGAGGATCGCCGCGTCCACGGAATCCCCCGCCGCCCCCGCGGGGGCGAGGGGGAGGGCCTCCCCCCCGGCGAGGGATGCGGCATCTCGCAGGCGCGAGGCCGCCTCCCGCCAGGCGGCGGCCGCCCGGCCGTCGGCCAGGGAGGAGGCGGCGTGGATCTCGCGGATGAGGGGATAGTCCACCCGCTCGGGCGAGAGGGCCATGGTCTTGAGACTGAGCTCGGGGAGCTCAGCCGGAGGGGGAGGGGGGGGCGCCCTCTCGCCCAGCTCCACGAGGGCCAAGGCGGCCTCCTCATCCGGGTTCACGCCCAGGAGGGCGTTCACCGGCCCGTCGGCGAAGCTCGCGGCCACCCGGGCCGGAACCCCCAGGGCCGCGGCCGCCGCCAAGAGGTTCGCCAGCATGGTCCCGCTGTCCCAGAAGCAGTGGCGGTAGGCGCGGGCGCGGTACTTCCAGGCGTTGCGCCAATAGGTGCTGGTCAGGACGAAGCAGGCCGGGGGGGCGGAATCCTCCCCCGCCGCCCGGGCGAGGAGGGCCCGGAAGTCCCCCTCCCTGAGCCGCCGGGCCGCGTAGTCGTGGACGGCCAGGTGGTACACCCCGGGGGAGAGGCCCCGCCCGCCCGCCGCGGGAACCTCCCCGCACACCAGATAGACCTCGACGTGGTAGAGCGCCCCGGTGCAGGCGGCCGCCCGGAAGTAATGGGCCCGGCCCCCCACCTCGATGCGCTTCGTGATCCCCGCCATGAGGAAGAAGAGGCGCGCCAGGGCCTCGAGCGTGGGGCGGGCCTGCCCTCCCTCTCCGGCGGCGGCCATGCAGGCCAGGGCGGGCGCCTCGGCCCGCGGAGGCTCGGGCGGAAGGGGGATGGGCTCAAGGTCGGTGTAGACCTTGAAGGGCATGGGCTGGTTCGGCCAGTCCAGGAAAAAGGCGTCCGCCTGCACGCTCTGGCGGGAGTGCTTCGTCCGCTCGTGGTAGGCCCGCGCCGCCGCGCCCCTCCGCTCGTCCACGGCCCCTCCTCTCCGGCGGCCAGGGAGGGTCCCCCCTGGCGGCCCGCGGGCTCCAGCCTCGCCCGGCCGCTCCTCGCGCGCAAGGGCGGAGCGGCCCGCGGGCCACCTCCCCGAAATTGGCCCCGGCTAGAGCGGCATGCTACCTTCCCGGGGATGTGCGCGCCCGCTCCGCCCCAAGAGGGAGCCGACTTCGCCGTCGTCCTCGTCCGGCCCAAGGGCGCCGGCAACATCGGCTCAATCGCCCGGTCCATGGCCCACTTCGGGCTCTCGCGCCTGCGTCTCGTCGCCCCCCACGGGGACGCCAAGAGCCTCGAGGCCCGCGCCATGGCCATGAACGCCCAGCCCCTCCTGGACGCGGCCGAGCACTTCGCCACCCTGCGGGAGGCCACCCGCGACTGCGGCTGGCTGGTGGCCACCTCCCGCCGCCTCGGGCGCCGCCGCCTGCCCACCATGCTCCCCCGGGAAGGGGCCCCTCTCCTCCTCAGCCGGGCGGGCCAGACGCGCGTCGCCCTCGTCTTCGGCCCCGAGGACAGGGGGCTGCGCACAGATGAGGTGGACCTCTGCCAGGAGCGGCTCCTCATCCCGGCCCTGCCCGGCGGGGACTCCTTCAACCTCGCCCAGGCGGCCCTCGTCGTCTTCTGGGAGATCTTCATGGCGAAGGCCACCTCCCTCGGGGAGGGCCCGCCGCCCGGGGCCGAGGCCCGTCTCCCTGCCTCCCGCGAGGAGGTGGAGGGGCTGGTGGACCACCTCATGGCCACCCTCGAGGAGATCGGCTATCTGGCCCACAACGACCCGGACCGGGTGGCCCGCGCCTCCCGCCGGCTCCTGGACCGGGCCCAGCCCGACGACCGCGAGGTCCAGATGATGCGCGGCGTCTTGCGCCAGCTCTCCTGGAAATCCCAGCGGGCCCTCTCGGAGGAATGAGGGCCTTGCGCCTCTCGGACTTCGGCTACGAGCTGCCCGAGGAGGCCATCGCGCGCTACCCGGCCCCCCGCCGGGAGGACGCCCGGCTCCTCGTGGTCCCGAAGGCGGGAGGGCCCCTCGCCCACCGCTTCGTCCGCGACCTGCCCGGCCTCCTCCGGCACGGGGACCTCCTCGTGGTGAACGACGCCCGGGTCGAGCCCTGGCGCCTCCTCGGGCGCCGGGCGAGCGGGGGAAAGGTCGAGGTGCTCTTGCTCGAGGAGGAGGGGGAGGGGGTGTTCCGCGCCATGGCTTCGGCCAACCGCTCCCTCCGGGAGGGGGAAAAAATCCTCTTCGCCGGAGGAAGGGAGGCCACCCTGGGCCCGCCGGGGCGGGAGCGGAGGCTCTCCTTCTCCGATCCCCGGGGCCTGGCCGCCTGGATCGAGGAGGCGGGCGAGATGCCCATCCCCCCCTACCTGGGCAGGCGCGCCGAGCCGCTGGACCGGGAGCGCTACCAGACCGTCTACGCCCGGGCGTCCGGCGCCGCGGCCGCCCCCACGGCGGGCCTCCATCTGAGCGCGGAGCTGCTCGGGGCGCTCGAAGCCGCCGGGGTCGGGCGGGCGTCCCTCACCCTCCGCGTGGGGCCCGGCACCTTCCGCCCGGTCAAGACCGAGCGGATCGAAGACCACGAGATCGAGCCCGAGGCCTATCTCCTCCCCCCCGAGACGGCCCGGCGGATCGAGGAGACCCGCCGCCGGGGAGGGAGGATCGTGGCCGTGGGGAGCACCGTGGTGCGCACCCTGGAGTGGGCGGCCCTGGAGGCCGAGCGGGAGGGGAGAGGGGACCTCCTCCTGGCCGGGCCGGGCCGGGCGCGGCTGTTCATCCGCCCCGGGCACCGCTTCCGGGCCACCGACGCTCTCCTGACGAACTTCCACCTGCCACGCTCCACCCTCCTCATGCTGGTCTGCGCCTTCGCGGGGCAGGAGCGGGTGCTGGCCGCCTACGAGGAGGCGCGCCGGGCGGGCTACCGCTTCTTCAGCTACGGCGACGCCATGCTCATCGGGTGAGGGGAGATGGGGCCCAGCGGACGCGGATGCGGCCCAAAATCAAGAGGATGGGGGAAATTGCCTAGTAGAAGCGGACGGGCGCCCCGTTGACGGCCTCTTTGAAGTGCTTGCCCGCCTTGAAGCGGACCACCTTGCGCGCCGTGATGGGCGCCTCCTGGCCCGTCTTGGGGTTGCGGCCGACTCGGGGATTTTTGGAGCGCACTTGGAAGGAGCCGAAGCGCCGCAGGATGACCGACTCGCCCTCCTGGAGAGTCTCCTTGATGGTCGCGATGATCGTCTCGACCGCCTCCTCGGCCTTCACCTTGCTGAGGCCGGTGTCGTCCGCGACGAGATTGATGATATCGATCTTTGTCAACGGAGTCTCCCCTCTGCTAGCGCCCCCTGCGCCTTTCCAGGGAACACCGCCGGGGGCGGTTCAGATGGTGCGGCCGACACGGAAGCAGATAGAGCTTCTAAAGGGTTGAACACAAACAAGTTTAGCACCCCGGCGGCCCAAGGGCAACCCATTGACGCCTCGGCTTTAGGCGCGCCCCCGCGGAAAGGAGCCCATGGAACTCTCCCTCCCCAGGCGAATCCGGACGATCAAGCCCTTCCTCGTCATGGACATCCTCGAGCGCGCCCGCCAGCTTGAGGCCCAGGGCCGGGAGGTGATCCACCTCGAGGTGGGGGAGCCGGACTTCCCTTCCCCCCCGGCGGCGGTCGAGGCGGCCCAGCGGGCCCTCGCCGAGGGGCACACCCACTACACCACCGCCCTCGGCATCCCCGAACTGCGCGAAGCCATCGCGGACCACTACAACCGCACCTACGGCCTCGCCCTCTCCCCCCAGCGGGTGGTGGTCACCACCGGGACGAGCCCGGCCATGCTCATGCTCTTCTCCGTGCTCCTCGAGGAGGGCGACGAGGTGATCCTCTCCGACCCCCACTACGCCTGCTACCCGAGCTTCATCCTCTCGGCCGGGGGGCGGCCCGTCCTCGTCCCCGCCGGGGCCGAGGAGGGCTTCGTCCTCCGGGCCGAGGCCGTCCGGCCCCGCTTGGGCCCGAGGACCCGGGCCATCCTCCTCAACTCCCCCTCCAACCCCACGGGCTCGCGCCTCATGAAAGAGGAGATCGCCGCCCTGGCCGACCTGGGGGTGCCCATCGTCTCGGACGAGATCTACCACGGGCTCAGCTACGGCGAGCGCGACCACTCCGCCCTCGAATGCGCGGAGGAGGCGTTCGTCATCAACGGGTTTTCCAAATATTTCGCCATGACCGGCTGGAGGCTGGGTTACCTCATCCTGCCCGAGCGCTACGTCCGCCCCCTGGAGATCCTCCAGCAGAACTACTTCGTCTCGCCCAATCCCTTCGTCCAGCGGGGGGGCCTCGCCGCCCTGCGCCGGGCCATCCCCGACGCCGAGCGCATGCGCGAGATCTACGACGCCCGCCGCAAGGTGATGATCCAAGGGCTCAAGGCGATCGGGCTGCCCGTCCACCGCGAGCCGGACGGAGCCTTCTACGCCTTTGCGGACGCCAGGGCCCACGGCGGGGACAGCCTGGCCCTGGCCCGGGAGATCCTGGAGGCCACGGGGGTGGCCGCCGCCCCGGGGGCGGACTTCGGGCCGGGGGGAGAAGGGTACCTGCGCTTCTCCTACTGCAACTCCGCCGAGAACATCGAAAAGGGGCTGGAGCGGGTGGGCCGGCACCTGGCCCGCCGCTGAGGGGCGCCCGCCGGCGAGGCCGGGCGGGGGGCTATTCGGTGTCGTCGAAGTCGCCCCCGAGAAACTCCTGCCCGATCTCCTCCGCCTGGGGCTGGGCGACGGCGCTCCGCCACTCGAGCTTGCCCTCGATGATTTCCCGGAAGACGATCTGCTCGGGAGTGTCCAGACCCTGCGAGTCCACGAGCGGCTCGGCGCCCTTGCGCAGCTGAGACACCCGCTTTGCGAGCAGAACGGCGAGCAGAAAACGGTTGTTCACCACCCGGAGCGCCTGCTCGAAAAGGTCGTCGTACGTCGTTGGCGAAGTCATGGATCCTCCCAAGCGTGTCCAATGCGGGCCGGGGGAGGCGACCCCCGCCGGCCCGATCTCCCGTGAAGCGGTTCCGCCGGTCCGGCCTCCTCAGCCGATGCCCACCTGCTGGACGTAGAGCATCTGCAGGTCGGAGAACACCTGGTCCAGGAGCCGTTCTTCCTCCGGCGTGAGGTTGCCCTTCATCTTCTCCTTCACCATCCCCACCATGTCCACGAACATGCGCGCGCTCCGCGGGTCGGCCGCGCCGATTCGCTCCCCCGTTTGGGGGTGCAGGCCCATCGCCGCAAGCGCGTTGCCCTGGAGGATGGCGAGGAGCATGTCGAACTCCCGGCGGCCGGGGCTCTCGGCCTTCTCGCCGCGGGGCTTCTCCTCGGCCTGGGGCTTGGCCGCCTCGGCCGGCCGGGGGGGTTCCTCTTTGCGCGGCCCTTCCCGGCGGGGCTCCTCGTCGGAGGACTCCTCCTCCTCGTAGCCCCTCACGGAGAAGCGGCGGTCGAAAACCTTGAAGCCCTTCCCTTCCTCCGGGCCGTTCACTTTTTCGTCAGCCATCTCTCCCCCTTCGGAGAAAGCGTCCGCGGGGCGCCGCGGTCTATATCTGCGAGGCCCCCGGCCCGGCGGCCGGCGGGAGCGCCCGGCGCAAGCGGTCCCAAAAGGCGCCAAGCCTCTCGAAGATGCCCCTCAGGAAGCCCCCCACCTTCTCCTCCTTCTCCCGGCGGTCTCCCTCCAGGGCGGCCAGCTCGCGGAAGAGCTTCTCCTCCTTGGGGGAGAGCCGGGTCGGCGTCCGGACCACGACCTGGACGATGTGGTCGCCCCGGCTCTTGCGCCCCATGAGGGGGAAGCCCTCCCCCCTCAGGCGCAGGGTCTCGCCGGATTGGATCCCGCGCGGGATCTTGAGCTTGGATTTCCCATAGAGGGTGCTCACCTCGACCTCGGCGCCGAGAACGGCCTGCACGAAGCTGATGGGCACCTGGCTCAGGACGTCGCTGCCCTCCCGCTGGAACTCGCGGTGGGGGAGAAGCGACACCACCACGAAAAGGTCCCCCGCGGGGCCTCCCCGGGCGCCTCCCTCCCCCTCCTCGCGCAGGCGCAGCCGCCCGCCCTCGTCCACCCCCGCAGGGATCTTGAGCTTCACGCGGCGCTTCTCCGGGCGGCGGCCTGTCCCCCCGCACTCCGCGCAGGCCTCCGCGACGACCCTCCCGGCCCCGCCGCACTCCGAACAGGTGGTGCTGTAGGTGATGAAGCCCTGGCGGAAGGCCACTTGGCCGCTCCCCCTGCAGGCGGAACAGGGGCGGATGGCGTCGGGCGACTTGGCCCCCGAGCCGCCGCAGAAGACGCACTCCCCGGGGCGCTCGAACTCGAGGTCCCGCTCCACCCCCCGGGCCGCCTCCTCAAAGGTCAACTCCAGGCTGTAGGCCAGGTCACGGCCCCGCTGGGGGCCGCTCGGCCGGCGCCGGCCCCCGAAGGCGCCCCCAAACCCGAACAGGTCCGAGAAGATGTCGCCGAAGGAGGCGAAAATGTCGTCGAAGCTGGAGAAGCCCTGGTGGCCGATGCCCCGCAGGCCGTCGTGGCCGAAGCGGTCGTAGGTGGTCCGCTTCTGGGGATCGCAGAGGACCTGGTAGGCCTCGGAGGCTTCCTTGAAGGCCTCCTCGGCCTCCTTGTCGCCCGGATTGCGGTCCGGGTGGTATTGCATCGCCATGCGGCGGTAGGCCTTCTTGATCTCGGCCTCATCCGCCCCCCGGTCCACCCCCAAAACTTCGTAGTAGTCGCGTCTGTTCATGCGCCTCATTCCAGGCCAAAGACAAAAGGGGAGACCATACTACGCGCGCCAGGGCCGTTCAAGGCGCTCCGGGGGGCGCGGGCGGGCTCTCCCCCTCCCGGGCGGAGGGGCGGAGCTTGCCGACCGAGACGCGGCTGGGGCGGAGAACATCCTCCCCCAACATGTAGCCCTGGCCCAGCTCCTCCGCCACGACGCCGTCCAGCGCGGGGTCGGTCACCTCCACCGTCCGCACCGCCTCGTGGCGCTCGGGGTTGAAGCGCTGCCCCACCGACTCGAAGGGCGCCACCCCGAGGGCGGCCAGCTCCTGAAGGAAGCGGCCCTGGATCATGCGCACGCCGTCGATCAGCGCCGCCAGGGCCTCCTCGTCGGCCGAGGCCTCCGCCGCGGCCGCGGCCGCCCGGCCGAGGTCATCCGCGATGGAGAGGAAGCCCCCCACCGCCTGCTTTCGCGCCTCCTGGGTCCTGCGCTCGAGCTCGCGCTCTTGCCGGGCGCGGAACTCCGCCGACTCCTTGTTGATGCGCTCGATGTGCTCGCGGAGCCTCTCCTCGGCGAGGGCGACCTTCCGCTCAAGCTGCTCGACATAGCTGGGGCGCGGAGGGGCCCCCTTCTCGGCCTCGCCGGCCGCATCCGCCGGCTCGCCGTCCTCCCCGTACCTGCGCCTGCGGTCAACCACCCGGGGCCTGCCTGCCTCCTCCGGGGCGCCGCCCGGAGCGGGCCCGCGGGCGGCCTCCCCGCCACCGCCGGAACCGATTTCCACCTGCTCTTCCATCAAACCGGGCCTCCCAAGATCTCTCTACCGCATCTCGAGCAAGCGCCGAATGCGCTCCTGGATGGGCGGATGGGTGCTGAAGAGCGACGCCAGACCGCCGCCCGCCAGGGGGTTCACGATGTACATGTGCGCCGTCGCCTCGGTGGCGCACGGGAGCTCCCCGCGGCGGGAGGCCTCCTCCAGGCGCCCGAGGGCGGAGGCCAGGCCGCGCGGCGTGCCGGCGATCTGCGCGCCCGTCGCGTCGGCGAGGTACTCGCGCGAGCGGCTCACCGCCATCTGGAGCAGCATCGCGGCCACCGGGGCCACCACGGCCGCCAGGATGAGGCCGAGGATGTTGCCGCCGCCGCCGCCCTCCCCGTCGCGGCGGCCCCCGAAGAAGGCCGCGAACTGGGCCATCTGGGCGATGTACATGATGGCCCCCGCCAGGGTGGCCGCGACGGTGCTGATCAGGATGTCGCGGTTCTTGATGTGGGCGATCTCGTGGGCGGCCACGCCCTCGAGCTCCCCCCGGTCCAGGGTATGGAGGATCCCCTCGGTGAAGGCCACCGCCGCGTTCCGGGGATTGCGGCCGGTGGCGAAGGCGTTGGGCACGCCCTCGGGGATGACGTAGACCTTGGGGGTGGGGATCTCCGCGCGGCGGGCGAGATCCGCCACCATCCCGTAGAGCTCGGGCGCGTGCGCGGGCAGTACCTCTTGGGCGCCGGTGCTCGACAGGATGAGCCTGTCCGAGAACCAGTAGCTGAACCCGTTCATCGCCAGGGCGAGGACGAGGGCGACGACCACCCCCCCCCGGCCCCCGACGAGGTCCCCTAGCCAGAGGATCAGGGCGGTCAGCAGTCCCAGCAGCAAAAACGTCTTGATGGAGTTCGTGGTCATCTCTGCTTCCTTCCCACCCGGATCAGCTTCGCGGTGAAGGCCGGGATCAAGGCGGCTTTTTCTGGCGTCGCGTCTTCCATGCGGCTCCTGAGCTCCTCGAGCGCCTCGCTCCGGAGGACCTCCTCCAGCTCGCCCACCCGCTCCATCGCGCGCACGAGCTTATCGCGCAGGTCGAGGATGACCTCCACCCCCGCGAGGTTCACGCCCATGTCGCGCGTGAGGGTCAAGATCACCTCCAGCCGCTCGATGTCGGTATCGGAGTAGAGGCGGGTCCTCCCCTCGCTGCGGCCGGGCTCGATCAGCCCCTCGCGCTCGTAGAGGCGGAGGGTCTGGGGGTGGATCTCGAACATTTCGGCGATGGCGCTGATCGTGTACCTTCCGTCCCGAACACTCCGCCGGCGGGCCACGGCTCCTCCCCCCTACAGGCTCACGCCCGTCATATCCGCGCGCGGGTGCTGCGGATTGCGGCGTTCGAACTCGCGGACGAGGTCCTTGCTCTTCTCGTCCAGTCGGCCGGGCAGGTGAACCCTGACCGTCACGAAGAGATCCCCCTTCCCCGAGTCCTTCAGGCGCGGGGCGCCCTTGCCCGCCAGGCGGAACTTCTGGCCGTTCTGGGTGCCGGGCGGGATGGTGATCTTCGTCGTGCCCTCGTAGGTGTGGATCTCCACCCGCGACCCGAGGATGGCCTCCCCCAGCGTGACCGGAAGATCGAGATAGAGGTTGTCGCCCTTTCTCTCGAAGAAGGGATGCGGGCGCACCTTTGTGATGATGAAGAGGTCCCCCGGGGAGCCGCCGGTGGGGGAGGGCTCCCCCTTGCCGGCCAGGCGAATGCGCGAGCCGTTCGAGACCCCGGGCGGAATTTTGACCTGGATGCGCTCGGTCGTGTGGCGGACCACCCCGTTCTCCTGGACGGCCTTGGGGACGGCGATGGTCGTGCTGAGGCCCCGCAAGGCGTCCTCGAAGCCGATCTCCATCGAGTAGTTGACGTCCTCCCCCTTGACCGGGGCCCGGGGGGCGCCCGCCTCCCAGAACCGCGTGCGCCGCCCGCCGCCGAACATGCCGCTGAAGATGTCCCCGAGGCCGAACTCCCGGAGGATCTCCTCCACGCTGGAGGGGGCGCCGGCCTCGCCCCAGGGGCTCCCCCCCCGGAAGGCGGCGTGCCCCATGGCGTCGTACTGGCGGCGCCTCTGGGGGTCGGAGAGGGCGGCGTAGGCCTCGCCGATCTCCTTGAAGCGCGCCTCGGCGCTCTTGTCCCCCGGGTTGAGGTCGGGGTGGTGCTTCCGGGCGAGCTTCTTGAAGGCGCGCTTGAGCTCCTCGGCCGACGCGCTGCGGCCGACGCCGAGCACCTCGTAGTAGTCACGCTTGGCCATGGGGTCTCACCCCCCCGGGGCGGAGAGGCCTCCTATTTCTTCTCCTTGTCCACTTCCTCAAACTCCGCGTCCACCACGTCCCCCTCGGAGGGGGCCTTCGCCCGGCCGTCCGAGGCGGGGGCCTCGGGGCGGGCCTCGCCGCTCCGGCCGGCCTGCTGGTACATCGCCTGGGCCAGCTTGTGGGAGGCGGCCTCGAGCCCGCCCTTGGCCTCGTTGATCTGCTCGAGGGAGGCGTTCGGGTCCTCGAGCACCTTGCGGACGCGGGCGATGGCCTCCTGGATCGCGCTCCGGTCCGACTCGGAGACCTTCGCCTCGTGCTCCTTCAGGATCTTCTCGGTGTTGTAGGCCAGGCTGTCGGCGTGGTTGCGGGCCTCGACCAGCTCGCGCCGCCGCTTATCCTCCTCGGCGTGCTCCTCGGCGTCCTCCACCATGCGCTTGATCTCCTGGTCGTTGAGGCCGCTCGAGCTGGTGATGGTGATCGCCTGCTCCTTGCCCGTGCCGAGGTCCTTGGCCGAGACGTTGACGATGCCGTTCGCGTCGATGTCGAAGGTCACCTCGACCTGAGGCACGCCGCGCGGGGCGGGCGGAATGCCCACCAGGTGGAACTTGCCGAGGGTGCGGTTGTCCCGGGCCATCTCCCGCTCGCCCTGGAGGACGTGCACCTCGACCGAGGTCTGGTTGTCGGCGGCGGTGGAGAAGATCTCGCCCTTCTTGACCGGGATGGTGGTGTTGCGCGTGATGAGCCGCGTCATGACGCCGCCCAGGGTCTCGATGCCCAGCGAGAGCGGCGTCACGTCGAGGAGAAGCACGTCCTTCACGTCGCCCGCGAGGATGCCGCCCTGCACCGCGGCGCCGACAGCCACCACCTCGTCGGGGTTGACCCCCTTGTGGGGCTCCTTCCCGAAGAACTTCCGCACCGTCTCCTGGATGATGGGCATCCGGGTCATCCCGCCCACCAGGACCACCTCGTCCACGTCGGCGGGCTGGAGCTTCGCGTCCTCGAGCGCCCGGCGGCAGGGCCCGAGGGACCTCTCCACGAGGTCCTGGGCGAGCTGCTCGAGCTTGGCCCGCGTGAGCTTCATCTGCAGGTGCTTGGGCCCGGAGGCGTCGGCCGTGATGAAGGGCAGGTTGATCGTGGTCTCCATCGAGCTGGAGAGCTCGATCTTGGCCTTCTCGGCCTCCTCCCTGAGCCGCTGGAGCGCCATGGGGTCCTTGGAGAGGTCGATCCCCTGCGACTTCTTGAACTCGGCCACCATCCAGTCGATGACCCGCTGGTCGATGTTGTCGCCGCCCAGGTGGGTGTCGCCGTTGGTGGCCTTGACCTCGACGACGTTGTCCCCCACCTCGAGGATGGAGATGTCGAACGTGCCGCCGCCGAAATCGTAGACGGCGATGGTCTGGTCCTTCTTCTTGTCGAGGCCGTAGGCGAGGGCGGCCGCGGTGGGCTCGTTGATGATGCGGAGCACGTTCAGGCCCGCGATCTTGCCCGCGTCCTTGGTGGCCTGCCGCTGGCTGTCGTTGAAGTAGGCGGGCACGGTGACAACCGCGTCGGCCACCTTGTGGCCCAGGTAGTCCTCCGCCGCCTGCTTGAGCTTCTGGAGGATGCTCGCCGAGATCTCGGGCGGGGCGTAGATCTTGCCCTTGATGCGGATGCGGGCGTCCCCGTTCTCGGCCTTGACCACGTCGTAGGGGACCATCTTCACTTCCTCGGGCACCTCCTCATGGCGCCGCCCCATGAAGCGCTTGACCGAGTAGACGGTGTTTTTGGGATTCGTCACGGCCTGGCGCTTGGCCACGACGCCGACGAGCTTCTCCCCGTCCTCCATGAAACCCACCACGCTGGGGGTGATGCGGCTCCCCTCCTGGTTGGGGATCACGGTGGGCTGGCCGCCCTCCATGATCGCCACGACCGAGTTCGTCGTCCCCAAGTCGATTCCGATGACCTTATTCGCCATTTTCTCTCTCTCCTATTCTCGAAAGAGTTTAAGTCCGCAACCTGGCCCGAGCCCCGCGGAACCCGGCCGGGCGCATCGCGCGCGCCCCCCGAACGGCTAGAGGTTCACCGGCTCGGCATCCGCCAGGGCGGCGAAGGAGAGCTCCTCCGCCCCCTCCTCACAATCCACCTCCACGGCCGCGCCGGGGCGGAACTCCCCGGCCAGGAGCCTCCGGCTCAGCGGGTTGAGCAGGTGGGTCTGGATCGCCCGCTTGAGCGGCCGGGCGCCGTAGACCGGGTCCCACCCGCGCTCGGCGAGGAATCCCTTGGCCGCCTCGGTGAGCGCCAGACTCAGGCGCTGCTCCCTGAGCCTCCCCTCCAGGCGCCACACCTGGATCTCCACGATCTCGCGGATCTGCTCCCGGGTGAGCGGCCGGAAGGCGATGATCTCGTCCACCCGGTTCAGGAACTCGGGCCGGAAGACGCTGCGCAGCGCAGCCATGAGCCTGGCCGTCTGATCCTCATCGGGCACCTGCCGATCCTTGAAGCCGATATGGTTCGCCGCCAGCTCGGACGACCCCACGTTGCTCGTCATGATGACCACCGCGTTGCGGAAGTCCACCGTCCGGCCGTGGCCGTCGGTGAGGCGGCCGTCGTCCAGGAGCTGGAGCAGGACGTTGAAGACCTCCGCGTGCGCCTTCTCGATCTCGTCCAGGAGCAGGACCGCGTAGGGCCGCCGCCTCACGGCCTCGGTGAGCTGGCCGCCCTCCTCGTAGCCGACGTAGCCCGGCGGGGCGCCGATGAGCCGCGCCACGGCGTGCTTTTCCATGTACTCGCTCATGTCGAGGCGGATCATGGCGGCCTCATCGTCGAAGAGGAACTCCGCCAGCGCCCGCGCCAGTTCGGTCTTGCCCACCCCGGTGGGGCCCAGGAAGATGAAGGAGCCGATGGGCCGGTTCGGGTCGGTGATCCCCGCCCGGGCGCGGCGCACGGCCTCGGCGACGGCGGAGACGGCGCGCTCCTGCCCGACCACCCTCCGGTGGATGCGCTCCTCCATGTGCAGGAGCTTCTCCCGCTCCTCCTCGAGGAGCCGCGCGACCGGGATCCGCGTCCAGCGGCTCACGACCGCGGCCACGTCGTCCTCGCCCACCTCCTCCTTGAGCATCCGCTCCCCGCCCCGCCCGGCCAGGCCCCCGTTGGCCTCCGCGAGCCCCTTCTCGAGGGCGATGATCTCCCCGTAGCGGAGCTCGGCCGCCCGGCCCAGGTCCCCCTCGCGCTCGGCGCGCTGGGCCTCGGCCTTCGAGGCCTCGATGCGCTCCTTCAGGGCGCGCACGCGCCCGATGGCCTCCTTCTCCTCGCCCCATCTGGCGCGCAGCGCGCCGGCCTCCTCCCGGAGCCGGTCGATCTGCTCCCTTATGTCGTCGAGGCGGGCGCCGCTGGCCGGATCCTCCTCCTTCACGAGGGCCCGCTCCTCGATCTGGAGGCGCATGAGCTCGCGCTCGCGCTGGTCGATCTCCTCCGGCAGGCTGTCGATCTCGAGCCTCAGGCCGCTGGCCGCCTCGTCGATGAGGTCGATCGCCTTGTCCGGCAGGCGCCGGTCGCTGATGTAGCGGTTGGAGAGGGTGGCCGCCGCCACGATGGCGCCATCGAGAATGCGCACCCCGTGGTGCACCTCGTAGCGCTCCTTGAGGCCGCGCAGGATCGAGATAGTGTCCTCCACGTCCGGCTCGGAGACGAGCACGGGCTGGAAGCGCCGCTCGAGGGCGGCGTCCCGCTCCACGTGCCTGCGGTACTCCTCCACCGTGGTGGCGCCCACGCAGTGGAGCTCCCCCCGGGCGAGGGCGGGCTTGAGCAAGTTCGAGGCGTCCACCGCCCCCTCGGCGGCGCCCGCGCCGACCACGGTGTGCAGCTCGTCGATGAAGAGGATGATCTCGCCCGAGGACTCGCTCACCTCCTTGAGCACCGCCTTGAGCCGGTCCTCGAACTCGCCCCGGTACTTCGAGCCCGCGATGAGGGCCCCCATGTCCAGGGCGAGGAGGCGTTTGTTCCGGAGCCCCTCGGGCACGTCCCCGTTCACGATCCTCTGGGCGAGCCCCTCGACGATGGCCGTCTTGCCGACGCCCGGGTCGCCGATGAGGACGGGGTTGTTCTTCGTCCGGCGCGAGAGGACCTGCATGACGCGGCGGATCTCGGCGTCGCGGCCGACCACCGGGTCGAGCCTCCCGGCGCGGGCCCGGGCGGTGAGGTCCGCCGCGAAGCGCTCGAGGGCCTGGTAGCGGTTCTCGGCGTCGGGGTCGGTCACCCGCTGGGTGCCTCGGATCTCCTTGAGGGCGGCGAGCACCCGCTCGCGGGTGAGCCCCGCCTGGCGGAGCGCCGAGGCCAGCTCCCCAGCGCGGGCCTCGAGGCCCGCGAGGACGAGATGCTCCCCGCTCACGTACTCGTCCGAGAGGGCCTGGGCCTCGCCCTGGGCGGCCTCGAGGTAGCGCCTGAGCTCGGGCGTGAGGTAGGCCTCCACCCCCCCGCCCGAGACCTGGGGGAGCCTCTGGAGGGAGGCTTCAAGGAGCCGGCGCAGCTCCTCCGCGTCGGCCGAGGCCTTGGCGAGCAGGGGGGGGACGACCCCCTCTTTCTGCTCCATGAGGGCCAGGAACAAGTGGACCGGCGAGATCCCCTGGTGGCCGCGCCTCTCGGCGGCCTCCTGGGCGCCGTGCAGGGCCTCTTGGGTCTTGTGGGTGAACTTGTCGATGCGCATGGCTCCGTCCCGGTTCCTCTTTCTCTTTGATCCGCGTCCAAAACAGGCGTTCCGGCCCGGGCCGATCCAGATGCCGAGCCCCTGGACCGAGAGAAATATAATATATGAGTTAAATATTATCAACTTTTTTTACTCCGCAGAAGCATTTTTAAAAATCAATAAAATCAAATGGATACGACTCAAATTGGAGAAATGGGGAAAATTGGGCAGATTTTTTTGAGGTTCCACCCCCTCATATTTTCCGGCAGGGGCCGTTCCTTTCCTCCCTGGCTTGGCGGTGCGCCCAAAAAGGCCTGAGGCCATTGACATATGGGCGCCCAGGCGGTAAATAAGACCCTGGCTGTCAAATTGCCGCTCCGCCTCCTGTTTGCAGAAGGGGGCGGGGGGGAGGTCTCATGCAGATTAGCCGGGCCGGCGACTACGCCCTTCGGGCGGTCATCTACCTCTCGCGCCAGGGACCCGCCCGGCTGTGCACCATCGGCGAGATCGCGCGGGCGCAGCAGATTCCCCCGGCGTTTCTCGCGAAACTCATGCCCATGCTCATCCGGGGGGGCGTGGTGCTCTCGGCCCAGGGGCCGAAGGGGGGCTACCGGCTGGCGCGGAGGCCGGGGGAGATCAACTTCTGGGAGGTCATCCAGGCCATCGAGGGTCCCATCGCCCTGGTCACGTGCCAGGAGGACGGGAGTTGCTGCGAGCACGAGCCCTTCTGCACCATGAACGAGGTGTTCGCCGAGGCCCAGAAGAGACTGGTGGCCTTTTTCCGGAGCACCACCTTCGCGGATCTGCCGGTCAAGGAGGGATGCTCCGTCACGGACGAGGGCCTGCGGCGCGGCATGGCCGAGCTGGCGATCTTGCCCGCGCGGCGGGAGAAGGGATAGACTCCGCCGCCGGAGAAGGCGGCTCATGGAACCGACTGTCGTAAACCCGTAAAAGATTGAGGAAAGGAGAAGGGCGAATGGCTGACGGCTCGATCACTCTCTTTAACGCGACCAAACCCAAGGAGGCCAACGGCCTTTCCATCACCCCGGCCGCCGAGGCCAAGGTGAAGGAGATCCTCGCGGCCGAGGGCAAGGAGGGCCACGGCCTGCGCGTCGCCGTGACGGCGGGCGGTTGCTCCGGCCACAACTACGGCCTCTACTTCGACGAGGCCCCCGAGGCCGAGGACGTGGTGTTCCCCGCTGACGGGTTCCGGATCTTCGTCGACCCGAAGAGCCTGGCGCTGCTCGGCGGCGCCCGGATCGACTACGCGGACAACATCCAGGGCGCGGGCTTCAAGATCGAGAACCCGAACGCCACCAGCTCCTGCGGCTGCGGGAAGTCCTTCACCACCTAACCTCCGCCGTAGCGGTCCCAGGGCCCCGGGCGGCGGCCGCCCGGGGCCTTTTTTCCTCCCCGTGGAGCGCCGAGATGGCCGTGATCCAGGAAGCCCGGGAAAGATGGCGGGCCCCCGGCGCCGTGGCGCTCATCTCCTGCTACGAGCTGGGGCACCAGCCCCTGGGCGTCGCCTCCCCGCTCGCGTTTCTCAGGCGGGCGGGCTTCCGGCCCGCGGCGGCGGACGTGGCCGCCGAGCCCCTCCCCCCGGAGAAGGTGGCGGGGGCGCTCTTCGTGGGCATCAGCGTCCCCATGCACACGGCCCTGCGCCTGGGCGTGGCCGCGGCCCGGCGGGTGCGGGAGGCGAACCCGGGCTGCCACATCTCGTTCTTCGGCCTCTACGCCCTGCTGAACGCCGACTACCTGCTGGAGAACGTGGCGGACTCCGCCATCGGGGGGGAGTTCGAGGCGCCCCTCCTCGCCCTCGTCGAGGCCCTCGCCGACGGACGCCCCCCCCATGAGGTTCCCGGCGTCGCCACCCGCGGGCGCCCCGCAGGCCCCCATCTGGAGAGGCTCCCCTTCGCCGCGCCCTCCCGGGAGGGCCTCCCCCCCCTCGGCGCCTACGCGCGCCTGGAGAAGGCCGGGGAGCTCCTCCTGGCCGGGGCCGTCGAGGCCAGCCGCGGCTGCAAGCATCTCTGCCTCCACTGCCCCATCCCCCCCGTCTACGGGGGCAGGTTCTTCGCCGTGCCCCAGGCGATCGTCCTGGAGGACATCCGCCGGCTCGCCGCCCTGGGGGCGCGGCACATCACCTTCGCCGACCCGGACTTCCTGAACGGGCCCACCCACGCGCTGCGCGTCGCCCGGGCCATGCGCCGGGAGTTCCCCGCGATCACCTTCGACTTCACGGCCAAGGTGGAGCACCTGGCCAAGGGCGCGGGCCTCCTGCCCGAGCTGGCGGGCCTCGGGTGCCTCTTCATCGTGACGGCGGTCGAGTCCCTGAGCGACCGCGTCCTCCGGAACCTCGAGAAGGGCCACGCCCGGGCGGATGTCTTCCGGGTCCTCCGGGCCGCCCGCGCGGCGGGGATCTCGCTCAGGCCCTCGCTCGTCGCCTTCACCCCCTGGACGGCGGCCGGGGACTACTTCGAGCTCCTCGACTTCGTGGAGGAGGAGGGCCTGGCGGATGAGGTGGAGCCCGTCCAGCTCGCCATCCGCCTCCTCATCCCCCCCGGGTCCTCCCTCCTGGGCCGCCCCCAGGCGGCGCCCTTCCTCCGCGAGCTGGACGAGGAGAACTTCATCTGGCGATGGGCGCACCCCGACCCGCGCATGGACCGCCTCCACGAGGAGGCCCTCGCCCTCGTCGAGGAGGCCGCCTCCCGAGCGGAGGACCCGGCCCGGACGTTCCCGCGCCTTAGGGAGCTCGCGGCCGAGGTCCTCGAAATGCCCGAGCGGAGGGCCTCCTCCCTGGCCGCCCTCTCCCCCGGCCGGGCGCGGCCCCCACGCCTGACCGAATCGTGGTTCTGCTGAGCGGAGCCCACCCGGGGCCAGTTGGCCCTCTGACCGAGAAAGAAAGACCCCCCCGCGCGAGCCAGCGCGCAACTCCCGTCACAACCCCGCCGGCCGGAGGGCGTATCTTCCCTCGTGCGCGCCTCCCCCGCCCGGGCGCGGCCGGGAGGGCGTCGCGGATATTGAGGGCTAAAAAGGGATAAAGAGGGGGAAAAAGGAAAATTTTCCGCCGCGGGCCTAGAGGTTCAAGATGGCCACGGCGCGGACGGGGGAGCCGGTGCCGCTGCGGATCTTCAGGGGGAGGCCCACGTAGAGGAACTCCCGCCCGGCCACCTCCTCGACGTGGGCGAGGTTCTCGGTGTTCACCCGCTGGAGCTCCCGGCAGAGGACGTGGCAGGGGTATTTCTTGCGCGAGGTGTTCGCCGCGGCGTCGATGCTGGGCGCGTCCTGGCCGATGTTGAAGACGCCGCAGGCCCGGTAGAGGAAATCCGCCGCCTCGCGGCCCAGGCCCGGGTACTCGCTGACGTAGGCCTCGCCGGGGTAGGTCCTCCGGTAGTGGCCCGCCGTGAAGAGGACGGTGCCCCCGCGCGGAGGATTTAGGCCGCAGCGGGCGAGCTCCTCCTCGAGGAGGCGGAGGGGGATCTCCTCCCTGGGGCCGACCCTCCCGGTGAAGTCGAGGGCGATCCCCCGCGTGAGGAAGCTCCCGAGGGGGAGCTGGTCGATGTGGGGGGCGGTCGGGCGCTCGTCGATGTGGCTCACGGAATCCGTGTGGGTGGGGCCGTGGTCGCACATGTGGAGCATCATGGCCGCGTAGGTCAGGCCCTCGAGCTGGACCGGGGCGTTACGGGCGTCCTCGTGGCGGGCGACGTACTCGATCTGGGTGGCCGGGTGGCCCGGGAAGCGCGGCGCGCCGGAGTAGATCTCCTGGCTGAGGTCGACGATCTCGTACACGCCCCCCTCCCCCCGCCGCGACGGCCTAGGCCACCCCGCCGACCGTCACCCCGTTCGGGACGGGGGCCTCGAGGTTCGGCAGGACCTTCGTCATGAACGTCTCGAGCTCGGCGATCACCACGTCCTTGGGGCACTGGGCGTAGTGCCAGATGAGGGTGATGAACTCAGCCGGCACCTTGGAGTAGGTGTAGTCCCAGCCCCGCCGGAGCTGCTCGAGGGTGCCGCCGAGGAAGATGCCGCTCTCCTTGATGTTCTGGATCCAGTCGATGCTCGACGTGTCGTTCGGGAACTGGGGGAAGAAGGGGACGTAGAAGTTCTGGTAGATGTCCAGGTCGTAGCGGCGCAGCTTCTCGTCGTACTCCTTCTCCGAGTCCGCCACGTGAATCCAGCGGCACACGCACTGGCGCTCGCCCAGGGCGAAGTCGAGCCCCGCCTTCCTCGACTCCTCCACGTAGAGGTGGGAGAACTCCTCCATCTTCTCCAGCTTCGTGAAGTAGACCGGCCGCAGGCCGTGGCGGGCGGCGAAGCGGATGGAGTCGGCGCTCGCGCTCACCGCCGTGAACATCGGGGGGTAGGGCTCCTGGTAGGGCTTGGGCACCACGCTCACCTTGCGCACCCTGCCCTGCGCGTCGATCTCGCCGGGCGCCCCCGCGTCGCGCGCGCTGCGCCAGGCGGGATAGCCCGCCACCCCCGTCGCGTGGGGGTAGGGGATCTCGTAGTAGCTCCCCTTCACCTCGACGGCGTCCTCGGTCCAGCACTTGATGAGCATCAGGATGCGCTCCTCGAATATCTCGCGGTTCTTGATGTCGGCCCGGCTGCCCATGTCCGCCGCCACGGCCGCCTCGGTCTCGGTGAACTGGCCCAGGATGTTCGTCCAGCGCGACTGGTAGCCCCGCGCCACCCCGCAGAAGAACCTCCCCTTCGTGATGTGGTCGAGGATCGCCGTCTCCTCCGCCACCCGGATGGGGTCCTGCGCCGCCATCACGTAGCCCAGGGAGCCGATGCGCGCCCGCTTCACGCGGCCCGCCCACCAGGCGTTCAGGACGCCCGGGTTGGGGCCGACCTCGTAGCCCTCCGAGTGGAGGTGGTGCTCGATGGTGCTGAC
>CAYMWZ010000005.1:0-9686 GCA_964394385.1 uncultured Nitrospinaceae bacterium
ACCGGCGTGGACGAGGAGGGTCTCCCCGGGCCGGACGGCCGCCTTGCAGACGACGGCGTAGTAGGCCGTGTAGAGGACGACGGGAAAGGAGGCCCCCTCCTCGAAGCTCAGGTTCGCGGGGAGCTTCGCCGTGCGCGTGCTGTTCAAGACCGCCACCTCGGCGTAGCTCCCGCTCGCGGCCGAGCCGAAGACGCGATCCCCCGCCCGGAAGCCCTCCGCGCCGGGCCCCGCGGAGAGGACCTCGCCCGCGGCGTCGATCCCGGGCGTCCAGGGAAGCTTGAGGCTCTTCGAGAGGGGATGGGCGCCCGAGCGGAAGGTTGTGTCCACCGGGTTCACCCCGGCCGCCCTCACCCGGACCAGCACTTGGCCGGGCCCCGGCGCAGGCTCTTTTGCCTCTTCGAGCTTCATCACTTCCGGGCCGCCAAAGGCGTGCACTTGTATCGCTTTCATTCCGCCTCCTGCTTTGCTGGCTCTTGCCCGACGTTCCGGGCCTCGGTCACTCCCCGGCCGGGCCGGGCCCCGTCGCCCGGCCGGCACGCGATTGACGCTCACAAGATCGGCTCCACCACTTACCACAACCCCTCCGCCCTTGCCCAGTCGAGCCGGCAAGGACCACCAGCGGAACCGCGCCTCCGGAGGGCCCGCCTCGCGCCGGTCGGCCCCGCCCCCCGCGATTGGCCCTCCTTGACCCCGGGAAGGGGCTAAGAGATAATGGTTCTCGTCAAACATCCTTGAATTTGCCGGGTGCCCTGGTAGTTGGCTGGTTTGGCGCGCCGGAGGAGAGGAGTATTCGCTTCCGCGCGGAGCTTTTGCTTTGCGGGGAGACGGTTCTTCCGCACGAAATCTGAACTTCCATGCCAAGGAGGAGGGATGAGCGTATGAAAAGTCGACATTTTTGGGCTGCGGCATTTGCGATTGTTTTCGCCGTCGCTGCGGGTTCGGTGGGCGCCGAGGAACGCTACCGCTTCGGCAGCGGCCCCGCGGGCGGCGCCTGGAACCCGGCCATCGGGGCGGGCACCCAGCTCCTCAACCAGAAGCTGAGCGGCAAGTACCACTTCCTGCACTCGCCCTCCGAGGGCTCGGTGGCCAACGTCCGCCGGTTGGCCCTGGGCGAGTTTGGCACCACGTGGGCCCACGTCGTCCAGGTCTACCAGCAGTGGAACGGCATCGGGGGGTTCAAGAATGACGGCGTGAAGCGCACCTTCCGGGTGATCGCCAACGTGCGCCAGCAGACCCAGATCATCGCCGTCCTGGCGGACAGCCCCATCAAGTCCTACTCCGACATGGTGGGGAAGAAGGTGAACCTCCTCTCCCGCGGGACGGGCAGCAGCGTCAACTGCGTGAACATCTTCACCGCGCTGGGCCTAATGGATCAGATCGACGCCCGCTACCTGGGCTTCCGCGACTCGGGGCGCGCCCTGGGCGACCGCCAGATCGACGTCTACTGCTCGGCCGGGGCGCCCTACACCATCCCGGCGGTGACGGAGCTCTCGATCCAGAAGCCGGTCCGCTACATCGGCTTCACCGAGGAGGAGCAGAAAAAGGTCGTGAGCAAGTTCCAGTTCTACGCCGCCGCCACCATCCCCGTGCAGAAAGAAGTCCGCGGCATGACGGAGCCGGCCCGCAGCATCCAGTACGACGTGTTCTGGCTCGCCCACGAGAAGATGTCCAACGAGGCCATCTACAACATGCTCAAGGTCGTCGCCGCCCCCGAGAACCTCAAGGCGCTCTCGAAGGCGGCAGGGTACTGGAAGACGCTGAGCGGCGACTTCTCTTCGCTGAAGGAGCACAAGATCCTCGTCCACCCGGCTGCCGCCCGCTTCTGGAAGGAGCAAGGCGTCAGCGTGCCCGCGGAGATCGTGAAAGGATTCTAAAGGTTCCCTGGCCGGCCGCCGGTGGCGGCCGGCCGGGCGATTAGACCCCGGAGGGGGGCGGCGCAAGCCGCCCCCCTTTCATCCGCCGCCGGGGCCCGCCGCCAAGGAACAATATGTTCAGACGCATCATCGCCGTCCTCACGAAAATCGGCCTCATCTCCGAGGGCGCGGCCGTCCAGCGCAAGTTACAGGGCCCGGGGCGCGTCCTCGCCTCAGTCGTCGCCGTGGCGTTCTCCTATTTCTTCATTCATACCGCCTACTTCGGCCCGCCCATCAGCGAGATCTTCAAGGGGACCTACATCCTTGGAACGGCGATCCTTTGCATTCTATTCTACAAGGGAAGGACGACATCCATCCGCGGGGGCTTTAGCTGGCTGGACGAGATCTTCTCCCTCCTGGCGATGGCCTTCATGGTCGGCCTTCTCTTCCTGGGGGCCTACTGGATTTGGGTCCATCCCGTAAAGATCTGGGAGCCGTTCTTCGCCGCCCCCGGCGCGAAGGCGGTCTTCGCCCTGGGGTTCCTCCTCGGGGCGGCGCTCTACTGGGTGGAGGCGACCCGGAGCAAGATCTCGGAGGGCTTCCTCCTCTCTGACTGGCTTTTCCTCTTCTCCGTCACCGCGCCCGTCCTCTGGTGGACCTCCCACAACGTGCAGCTTCAAAACGCGATGGGGGGGCCCGTCCCCGCCCTTCTGGTCATCGCGGCCGGCCTCATCACCTGCGTCAGCATGGAGATCGCCCGCCGCATCGTGGGCCCCGTCATCCCCTTGATCGGCCTCGTGTTCCTCCTCTATTCCTTCTCGCCCATCGCCCGGGCCATCCCGGGGCTGCTCTTCCACGAGGGGTTCCGGATCTCGCGCGTGGCGGAGTTCCTCCTTCTGCAGTCGGACGGAATCACCGGCCTCATCGTGGACGTCTTCGCCAACTTCGTCGTCATCTTCGTCGTGCTCGGCGCTTTTTTGGAAAAAACCGGCCTCGGCGCCCTCTTCATCGACGCGACCTTCCGCTTGACCGGCCAGCGCACCGGGGGGCCCGGCCTCACGGCCGTCGTCTCGAGCGGCCTCTTCGGGATGATCTCCGGCAGCGGGGTGGCGAACGTGGTGACCACGGGGACCTTCACCATCCCCCTCATGAAGCGCGTGGGCTACAAGCCCGAATTCGCGGGCGCGGTCGAGGCCGCCGCCTCGACCGGGGGCGCCTACATGCCCCCCATCATGGGCGCGGGCGCGTTCCTGCTCGCCCAGTTCACCGAGATCAGCTACTTCGAGGTGATCAAGGTGGCCGCCCTTCCCGCCGTCCTCTACTACCTCTCGGTCGGCTACATCGTCTACATCCGCGCCGTTCGCCGCAGCCTCCACGGCGTGCCCGTCTCGGAGCTTCCCCCCTGGTCCCGGATTCTGCCGAGGCTCCATCTCATGCTGCCCATCCCCGCCATGGTCTACTACCTCGTCATCGGGGACTCGGCCTTCCTCGCGGCCTTCAAGACCATCTGCCTCATCTTGATGCTCAAGGTGTCCGACTTGCTCATCCACATCCCGACGCCCTGGTCCGCGCGGCTCTCCCGGCCCTTCCTCGCGCTGGCGATCCTCTTCGGCGTCTTCGCCTACAACTTTGGCATCCAGGTGGGGCCCCCCTTCAGCTGGTTCGGCGATACCCTCCGGGGGCTCAACCTGGGCGACGCCCTCATGTGGACCCTGGCGTTCCACATCACGCTCAAGCTGGGCGAGCTCCTCCTGGCGGGCGCGATGGCGCCCCCCGCCGGGATGGCGCCCCCCGCCGGAGGGGAGCCGGTCCAGTCCGGCCCCGTCCTCTACGAGCGGCTTCAGGAGAGCTTCGTCGAGCTGGTGAAGGCGGTCTGGACCTCGCTCGAGGCCGGGGCCCGCAACTCCCTCGTCATCGGCTGCATCGCGGGGGTCCTGGGGATCCTCCTCTCCTGCGCCACCCAGAGCGACCTGCCGGGGCGCGTCTCCTCGCTCCTCATCGAGCTGAGCTTCGGCCTCCTGCCCCTCACCATCTTCTGGGTCATCGTGGCCGGCTACATCGTGGGGATGGGCCTGCCCATCGCGGCCAGCTACGTCGTGCTGGTCATCTTCGGCGTGATCTCCCTCACGAACCTGGGGGTGCCCACCCTCACGGCCCACCTCATCTGCTTCTGGGTCGCCGTGGTGAGCGCGGTCACCCCGCCCGTGGCCCTGGCCGCCTACGCCGCCAGCGCCATCGCCATGTCCGATCCGGTGAAGACGGGCTTCCAGGCCCTCAAGCTCGCCTCTTGGATCTTCATCATGCCCTTCCTCTTCGTGTACACCCCCCTCCTCCTGGACGGGACCCCTACCGACATCATCATCACCATCTTCGCCTGCCTGCTCGGCATCGTCGCCTGGGCGGGGATGCTGGAGGGGTTCCTCATCAAGGTGACCCGGCCCGCGGAGCGGGGGATGCTGACCGTGGCCTCCGCCTTCCTGCTGCTGCCGGTCGACCATGCTCTCGTATTCTTCACGCCGATGGAGGGAGAGCACCACTATCCCTTCTACGTCGCGGGCGCGATTTTGTTGGCCTCGGTGTTCCTGATGCAGCGGGCCCGGCCCGGATTGCGGGTCCAAGCGGCAAAATCGGCTGTCTGAGGGTTCCCCCGCCGCACGATTCAGAAGGAGGCGCCTCATGGGTCCCCCTCCCCTCCGCCGCGTTCAGCACGTGGGCCTCAAAGTCCACGACCTCGACGCGGCCGTGGCCTTCTACCGGGACGTCATGGGCATGCGCGTCTCGGACCGCTACGAGCCAGGCGACAACCCCCACAATCCCTGGGGGATCTGCTTCATGCGCTGCGGGAAGGACCACCACGAGCTCTCCCTCATCGCCTTCCCCAAGGAGGCGGCCATCGGCCCCAAGAGAGGGGCGATGCGCACACCCGAGGCGGGGCTCCACCACGTGGCCTTCGAGGTGGGTTCCCGCGAGGAGTTCGAGCAATGGCTGGCGCACCTCCGCGCCCACGGGGTCGAGTTCGCCGCAGGGCCCCTCGTCCACAGCCCCACCCACCCCGAGGGGGACGGCACCCTGGGCGAGAACCGGGCGGTCTACTTCTACGACCCCTCCGGGAACGGGATCGAGATTTTCTGCGACATGGCGCCCATGGACGAGGACACGAACCGCGTCAACGAGGGCTGGTTCCGCGAGCGCCTCGAGCGGGACGGCCACCCCGGGGACGCCGCCGATCCCCCGCCCCCCTGGCGCCCGGGCGTCTCGAGCATGGCGGGCGCCTGGGAGCGTTTCGGAAGCCTGAAGCCCAAAGCCTGAGCCCCCTAGGAGAGAGCGCGGACATGGCCCACCGGGTCCTCGTCGTGGACCCTCGCTTCAAGCAGACGGAGCGCAGGCGATTCCTGAGCGAATACCTGCCCGAGGGGTTCGAGCTCGTCGTTCCCGACTCCTTCGAGCGCGAGGCCCTGCTCCGCGAGGCCAAGACGGCCAGCGCCATCGTCACCGGATTCGAGCCCATCACCGCGGAGATGATGGCGGCGGCGCCGAACCTGCGCGTGGTCGGCAAGGCGGGGACGGGGGTGGATTCGATCGACGTCGCGGCGGCCACGGCCAAGGGCATCCCGGTCGCCCACGCCCCCGGCTGGATGCGGGCCGTCCCCGTGGCCGAGCACGCCTTCGCCCTCATGCTCATGGTCGCCCGCCGCCCCTGGCTGTGGCCGGCCAGGGAGCGGAGGCTCCACGTCCAGCTCGCGGGCTCCGCCCTCGGCATCGTGGGCCTCGGCAACATCGGCCAGGCGGTGGCCAAGCGGGGAGCGGCCTTCGAGATGAAAATCCTCGCCCTCACGCGCACCCGCGGGAAGTTCCGGCCCCAGGGATTTGAAGTCGAGGAGACGGAGACCCTCGAGGAGCTCCTCCCGCAAGCGGATTTCCTCGTCCTCGCTCTCCCCCTCACCCCCGAGAGCCGCGGCCTGATCGGCCGGAGGGAATTCGCCCGGATGAAGAAGACGGCCTTTCTCATCAACGTCGCCCGCGGCGGCCACGTCGTGACGGAGGACCTCATCACGGCACTGCGCGAGGGGCGGATCGCGGGGGCCGGCCTCGACGTGGCTGATCCCGACCCCCTGCCCGAGGACCACCCCCTGCGGGAGATGCCCAACGTCGTGATCTCTCCCCACGTCGCCGCCCTCACCGAGGGCGTCCAGCGAACGAGCTACCAGCTCCTCTGCGAGAGCATCCGCCGCGCGGTGGCCGGGGAGCGGGTGCAATCCCTCGCCAATCCGGAGGTCTACCGCTAAGGGGCCCTCTCTCCCTCCGTGGGCGGCCTCCCCTGCCGCTCCGGGAAGGTCCCGTGGTATGATCCCGTGAAAAAGCGCGGCGGAGGAGGAGGGCGAAGACCCCGCCATTCTGCGGCTTTTCTGTGAGGACACCCCCATGGCCGAAGCGCCGGTTCGAGGTCTAGAGGGCATCGTGGCCGTCGACACCGCGATCTGCGACTTGGACGGCCCGGGCGGGCGCCTCGCCTACTGCGGCTACGACGTCCCCGAGATGGTGCGCAAGGGAGTGACGTTCGAGGAGATCGTCTATCTCCTCTGGAACGGGGAGCTGCCCGCCCGGGAGCAGCTCAAGGATTTGAGCAGCCGCCTCGCCGCCGAGCGGAGCCTCCCCAAGGAGATGCTCCGCGCCCTCAAGCTCATCCCTCCCGGCGCGCAGCGGACGGCGGCGCTCCGCGGCGGGGTGGGGATGCTGGGTCTCTACGACCCCGAGACCGAGGACAACTCCCCCGAGGCGAACCGGCGCAAGGCGCTCAGGCTCGTGGCGAAGCTCCCCACCCTCGTCGCCGCCCAGCACCGCATCGCGGCCGGGGAGCGGCCCCTCAAGCCCCGCAAGGGGCTGGGCCACGCGGCGAACTTCCTCTACATGCTCTCCGGCCGGGCGCCCGACCGCGCCGACGCCCGCGCCCTGGACGCGAGCCTCGTCCTCTACGCCGAGCACGAGATCAACGCCTCCACCTTCACCTCGCGGGTGGTCACCTCCACCCTCTCGGACATCTACTCGGCCGTCACGGCCGCCATCGGCGCCCTCAAGGGGCCCCTCCACGGCGGCGCGGGCCTCGCCGTGATGGAGACCCTGGAGGAGATCGGCGAGCTGGCCGCCGTCGAGCCCTTCGTGGAGAGGGCCCTGGCCCAGAAGCGGCGCTTCATGGGCTTCGGCCACCGCGTGTACGAAAAAATGGGCGACCCCCGCGCCGGCGTCCTGGTGGAGCTGGCCGAGGAGGTCTGCCGCCGGCGGGGAGCGGAGAAGTGGTTCGAGATGGCGCGGGCGCTCGACCGCGCGGTCCGCGGCCGCAAGGGGGTCATCCCCAACGTGGACTTCTACTCCGCCCCCCTCTGGCGCGGGCTGGGGATCCCGATGGAGCTCTTCGTGCCCGTCATCGCCATCTCCCGCGTGGCGGGGTGGACCGCCAACATCCTCGAGCAGCAGGCCGACAACCGCCTCATCCGGCCCCGGGCGCGCTACACCGGCGCCGCCGGGCGCCCCTTCAGGACGCTGCGAAGCCGTGGCTAGCGCCGGCCCCCGGAGCCTCGCCCAGAAGCTCCTCGACGAGCACCTCGTCTCGGGGGAGGGCTCCGCCCCGGGCGGGGAGATCGAGATCCGCGTCGATCAGGTGCTCCTCCAGGACGCCTCCGGCCCCATGGCGCTCCTTCAGTTCGAGGCGATGGGCCTCGCCCGGGTGAAGCAGCGGGTGGCCGTCATGTACGGCGACCACCAGACCATCCAGGTCCACTCCCTCCACACCGAGGCCCACCGCTTCCTCCTGGGGATCTGCCAGAAGTTCGGGATCCACTTCTCCAAGCCCGGAAACGGGATCTGCCACAACGTCCACCTGGAGGAGTTCGCCGTCCCGGGGGAGAGCCTCCTCGGCACCGACAGCCACACGCCCCAGATGGGCGCCGTCGGGATGCTGGCGATCGGGGCGGGGGGGATGGACGTGGCGATCGCCATGGGCGGCGGCACCACCGTCCTGCCGCGGCCCGAGATCGTCGAGATCCGCCTCGCCGGAAGGCTGGGCCCCTGGTCGACGGCCAAGGACGTCATCCTCGATCTCCTCCGCCGCCTCACCGCCAAGGGGGGCACCGGCAAGCTCTTCGAGTACACGGGCGCGGGGGCAAAGACCCTCACCGTGCCCGAGCGGTTCACCATCGCCAGCATGGGGACCGAGCTGGGCCTGACCGGCTCCCTCTTCCCGAGTGACGCCCAGACGAGGGATTTCTACCGGCGCCTCAACCGCCCGGGCGACTGGCGCCCCCTCGCCCCCGACCCGGACGCCATCTACGACGGGCGGATCGACCTCGACCTCTCGGAGGTGGAGCCCCTCGTCGCCCTCCCCCCGAACCCCGACCGCGTGGTGCCCGTGCGGGAGGTCGCGGGCACCAAGATCCACCAGGTCATCGTCGGGAGCTGCACCAACGGCTCCTTCACCGACATCGCCGCCTTCGCCCAGGTGCTGCGCGGCCGGAAGGTGGCCCCCGAGGTGGACGCCATCGTGTTCCCGGGGAGCCGCCAGGCGTTCGAGGAGCTGGCCCGCGAGGGCCACCTGGCCGACCTGCTCGCGGCGGGAGTGTGCATCTCCGAGGCCACCTGCGGGGCGTGCCCGGGCTACGCCCACATCCCGGCCCCGGGGATGAACTCCCTGCGCACGTTCAACCGGAACTTCTCCGGGCGCTCCGGACTCAAGGAGGACTCGGTCTATCTGTGCAGCCCCGAGACGGCGGCCGTCGCCGCCCTCCGCGGGGCGATCGCCGATCCCCGCGCCGAGGGCCGCCCGCCCGAGGTGCTCCTCCCCTACCGCCTGGCGGGGGACCGGACCGGGATCGTCCCCCCCGCCGCGGACCCCGAGGCCGTGGTGGTCCTCCGCGGGACGAACATCGCCCCCGTCCCGATCGGCCAGCCCTTCGGCGAGAGCTACGAGGGGGAGATCCTGATCAAGCTGGGCGACAAGGTCTCGACCGACCACATCGTCCCCGCGGGGGTCGAGCCCATCACCTACCGGACCAACATGCCGGCCCTCGCGGAATTCGTCTTCCGGCGCGTGGATCCGGGCTTCGTCGGGCGCGCCAGGGCGGCGGGCGGGGGGATCATCGTGGGGGGGGAGACCTACGGCCAGGGCTCGGCGCGGGAGCAGGCCGCCCTCTGCCCCATGTGCCTGGGGGTGCGCGCCGTCATCGCCAAGAGCTTCGCCCGCATCCACCGGGCGAACCTGATCAACTGGGGCATCCTCCCCCTCACCTTCGCCGACCCGGCCGAGTGGGACCGCCTGGAGCAGGGCCGCCGGCTCCGCCTCCCCGCCCTCCGCGAGGAGCTTCCCGCCGGGCGGCTCACGGTGGAGAATGCGGCAGGGTGCACCCGCTTCGAGGCCCGGTGCGACCTCACCCCGCGGGAGCGGGAGATCGTCCTGGCCGGGGGTGCCCTGGCCCGCGCGAAGGCCCGGGGCAGCCTCCCCGAGCCCCACGGGCAGGAGGTGATCCGCACGCCATGATGCAGCGGAAGATCCCCGCCGTGTTCATGCGCGGAGGCACGAGCCGCGCCATCCTCTTCCACGCCAGGGACCTGCCCGAGGAGCCCCGCCTCCGCGACCTCATCTTCCTGCGCGCCATGGGCAGCCCGGACCCGAACGGCCGCCAGATCGACGGCCTGGGGGGAGGGGTCTCCTCCCTGAGCAAGGTGGCCGTCATCGGCCCCCCCTCCCGGCCGGACGCCGATGTGGACTACACCTTCGGGCAGGTGAGCGTGGAAAAATCCCTCGTGGACTACAAGGGGAACTGCGGGAACATCTCGAGCGCC